>JAEWZS010000052.1 GCA_023458355.1 Bacillota bacterium | reverse complement strand
GGCAAAGCCTGAACCCTTTGGGTCTCGGCCTGCAGCCTCGCGTTGGCCAAGGCTTTCAGCCTTGCGTGTCACTAAGTTGCGGCTGTCGGAATACGCCCCTACAGTATTGCGTCTTTGACTGTCATTTCGAGCGCAGCGAGAAATCCGGGATTATAGTTGCAGAAACTAAACGCGCTTTGTATATCCCCCACCATTTTTCCGGCTCCATGCAGGAGATTTCTCACTGCGCTTCACTCCGTTCGAAATGACAGATGAGAATGCGAGTACATTCGGTTAGACGGATCTACAGTGTAGAGCAGAGCCCTTGTCCTACAATCGGGGGATTCTTCGCTTCGGCTCAGAATAGCACCACAATCGGGAGTACATATAAGTAAAGGCGGGATGAAAATCATCCCGCCTTGAATTACTATATTGTATCCTCAGTACATCCGAAATTGCCCTTGGAGGGCACGACTAAGGGCTGTTTCTCCGGCTGTTTTTCAATCTGCTTTTTCTGTTCAACACGCTTTTGCGAAGGTTTTTCGGTTCCCCGCGCGAGTGTAAAGCGATCGACCTTGGTTTTTAAAAGCTGTGCCTGTGCGCTCAATTCCTCGCTCGCCGCTGCAGCTTCCTCGGATGTGGCGGAGTTTTGCTGCACCACCTGCGACATCTGCTCAATTCCTCTATCTACCTGCAATATAGCGGTCGCCTGCTCGTTGGACGCTACGGCAATTCCGCTCACTAGCCTTGCGGCACGTTCCACCGCTTCCACAATGCCCGTTAGCTCCTTCGCCGTATCATTAGCAAGCTTTGTGCCGGCATCGGTCTTTTTCACCGAGCCCTCGATGAGCGCTGCCGTTTGTTTTGCGGCCTCGGCGCTCTTTGCAGCTAGGTTTCGAACCTCCTCGGCTTCTACCCCAAAGCCCTTGCCGTGTACGCCCGCCCGCGCGGCCTCGACCGCAGCGTTAAGCGCAAGTATGTTCGTCTGGAATGCGATATCGTCGATCACTTTTATAATCTTCGCTATATCCGAAGAGGCTTCGTCTATGGCCTTCATCGCATTTTCCAGAGCTTCCATCTGCTCGCTTCCGCGCTTTGCGCTTTCCATGGCGGCTGAAGAAAGCGCATTTGCCTTGTCCGCATTTGCGGCGTTGTCGCGCGTTTGCGAGGCGATCTCCGAAACGGATGCAGTGAGCTCTTCAATGGAGCTTGCCTGCTCGGTAGCTCCCTGCGAAATGGCTTGACTGCCGTCGGATACCTGGCGGGTTCCCACGGCTACCTGTTCGGCCGCTATATTGATATCGGTAAGTACTGTGTTAAGCGAAGCTACGATGTTGTTGATGGAGGTTTTAAGCTCCATAAAATCACCTTTAAACTCCGAGGTCACGCTAACGCTCAGGTTACCTTCCGATACCCCGGCAAGTACAGTCGAAATTTCACCGATATATCCTCGTATGTTTGCTACGCTTTCAAGAAGCTTGCCTGCAATGGCACTTAGGATACTATACGCCGCTTTGGTATCTTCATCCGGCTTTTGTAAATTAAGATGCAGATCGAGCTCGCCTTCAGACAGTTTATCCATGCTATGAAGGAGTTCCTGCACCCCTTCTTCCATGTACGCTGCCTGTTTTTCCTGGACGAGGCTTGCGACCTTAAGTTCATCGACCATGACCTCCAGCTCCGCTTTACTCTTTTGCACCCCGTCGATGAGTTCACGGCCCCAACGTGCAAGGAAATACTGCGCAAAAAGCTGGCCGTTGATTAAAAATAGAATCGACAAAAAATAAGGTATGCCGTTTTCTTCCCCGAGGAGCGACACCGGTTTTAACAGGTAGATCGTGACGAGCAGGACATTGATGATGACACCATATGTTAACAAAAGATTCTTATTAAAATAAAGCGCAATAAGAACGGTCGATACACACAGCATATAATGCCTGTCCAGCCCAAAGGAGTTGGTATAGATTGTGAAAAGCACGGCGACTGCGGGAATCAACCCCATCAACAGCGACTTAACAAAACGATTGATTTTGATAAAAACGAGTCCCGTAACCAGAAGGCCCACAGCCAGGCCTTCAATGGTAACAATGAACTGTTTTCCGGTATTCTTGACAAATGACTGTCCGATGATGATTAAGATCATCACCCATATGATAACGAGCTCTGTTTTGTCCACGCGGTTGAGATCATAGCCTGTGGCAGCGATTTCTGTACGTTTCTTCACAAAATCAGTTCCTCCTTTGCACTTTAATTATTCACTTATCTCTATCGGCATTTCGACAAAGAAAATGATATGAGTAATTTAATATTGAAAAGCAAAAGGCGGGATGAAAATCATCCCGCCTCTAATTTCTATATTGTATCCTCAGTACTTCCCGAAATTGCCCTTGGAGGGCACGACTAATGGTTGTTTCTCCAGCTGTTTTTCAATCTGCTTTTTCTGTTCAACACGCTTTTGTGAAGGTTTTTCCGTTTCGCGTGCGAGTGTAAAGCGGTCGACCTTGGTTTTTAAAAGCTGGGCCTGTGCGCTCAATTCCTCGCTCGCAGCTGCAGCTTCCTCGGACGTGGCGGAATTTTGCTGCACCACCTGCGACATCTGCTCAATTCCTCTATCTACCTGTAATATGGCGGTCGCCTGTTCGTTGGACGCCACGGCGATTCCGCTCACTAGCTTTGCGGCACGTTCCACCGCTTCTACAATGCCTGTAAGCTCCTTCGCTGTATTGTTCGCAAGCTTTGTGCCGGCATCGGTCTTTTTCACGGAGCCCTCAATGAGAGCAGCCGTTTGTTTCGCGGCCTCGGCGCTCTTTGCGGCAAGGTTTCGAACCTCCTCGGCTACTACCCCAAAGCCCTTGCCGTGTACGCCCGCCCGCGCAGCCTCGACCGCAGCGTTAAGCGCAAGTATGTTCGTCTGGAATGCGATATCGTCGATCACTTTTATAATCTTCGCTATATCCGATGAGGCTTCGTCTATGGCCTTCATCGCATTTTCCAGAGCTTCCATCTGCTCGCTTCCGCGCTTTGCGCTTTCCATGGCGGCTGAAGAGAGTGCGTTTGCCTTGTCCGCATTTGCGGCGTTGTCGCGCGTTTGCGAGGCAATCTCCGAAACGGATGCAGTAAGCTCTTCGATGGAGCTTGCCTGCTCGGTAGCACCCTGCGAAATGGCCTGGCTGCCATCGGATACCTGGCGGGTACCCACAGCTACCTGCTCCGCTGCTATGTTGATATCGGTAAGTACTGTGTTAAGCGAAGCTACGATGTTGTTGATGGAGGTTTTAAGCTCCATAAAGTCACCTTTAAACTCTGAGGTCACTTCAACGCTCAGGTTACCTTCCGATACGTCGGCAAGTACAGTCGAAATCTCACCGATGTAACCGCGTATGTTTGCTACGCTTTCAAGGAGCTTACCTGCGATGGCGCTTAGGATACTATACGCCGCTTTGGTATCCTCATCCGGCTTTTGTAAATTAAGATGCAGATCGAGCTCGCCTTCAGACAGCTTATCCATGCTATGAAGGAGTTCCTGTACCCCTTCTTCCATGTACGCTGCCTGTTTTTCCTGCACGAGGCCTGCGACCTTAAGCTGATCAACCAAAACCTCCATATCCGCTTTGCTTTTTTCAATGTTACCAATTACTTCTCCGCCCCATTTTGTGAGGAAGAACAGCGCGATAATCTCGGCGTTGAACATAAAGATTATGGAGAGAAAATAGACAACATTATGATCCGCGCCAAGCAGTTGTTCCGGCTTAAATAAGTAAGTAATTACAAGCAATACGTTTATGATGCTGCCGAAAGTAATTAAAAGCTTTGGATTAAAATATAGTGCCGTAAGTACGCACAACGTAGTAAGCATGTAATGGCGATCGAGCGAAAAAGACCCGGTAAAAATAGCGACAATGACAGCTAACGCCGGGATAAGGCATATTAGTAACGATTTAAGAAACCGATTCAGTTTTAAAAAATACAACAGAATGAGGAGCGCGCTTGCAATGATTGCTTCAATTGTTATACTTAGCTCAGTTCCTGTATTTTTCAGATAAATTTGCACTACAATAATAACGATAATTATTAGAATTATTGCAAGAGCGACCTTGTCTACTCGTTTGAGATTGTAACCAGAAACAGTTTCGGTTTGCTTTTTCACGCTTACTTTCCTCCAAATAATTATCGTATAATAAATAGACACTTGTTCTATTTACTTATCGGCTTTTTACTATATTTTTTTAGCTTTTTACAATAAAAAAAGGAGCTTATATGCAAATTTATTCGCATATAAGCTCCTTTTTTTATAATTTATTGCTTTTCGCCGCAGTCGGGGCAGAATTTCGCACCGGGCTCCAGCTTATGCCCGCATTTTTTGCACGCACCTGCCTCGGGTTTCTTATCGCCGCACTGCGCACAGAACTTCGCTTCGGCAGCGTTTGCATGCCCGTTGGAACAGGTCCAGCCCGCACTCATTTCGGGCTTTTTCTCGCCGCACTGTGCGCAGAACTTCGCATCGGCGGCGTTTGCATGCCCGTTAGCACAAGACCAGCCGCCTTGCGGAGCCGCTTGCCGCTGGGCGGCGTTTTGCTGCATCTGCGATTGGTTTGTTTGCGAGAAGGCTGCACCCACACCTGCTGTACCCTGCATGCCTATGCCTACGCCCATAAAGCCCGCCATGGAGCCTGCGCTGTTGCTGCCGGCGGCCTCGATGCCGCGCGCAATCGATCCTTGCACATAGCCCTCACGTACACCGGGATCGCCCAACATAGCGCCTTGGTTGCGCATGTTGATGAGTTTCTGGGATTCCTCGTCGTAGGAAATACTGCCGATACCGACGGAGAGCACTTCCATACCGCGGTTTTGCTTCCATTCCTCATCAAGCGCCTCGCTCATGTATTTGCTCAGCTCTCTGCCCTTGCTCACCACGAAGGAGATGCGCTGCCCTTCAGCCGAAAGCTTGTTGACGGCAGCTGCAAGCGCCTCGATGAACTCGTTGAGGTACTGCTCATTGATTTCTTGAATATCCACACGTTCGGCGTTTCTCGGTACCGCCTCCTGATAGAATTTAATAGGATCGGTAATCTTAATGGAATATGTGCCGAAAGCGCGCAGAAAAAGCTCGCTGTTATAGAAATTATCGAAATAGTTGACGGGGTTGCGTGTACCAAACTTGATGCCTTTAATCTCCTGGAGATTGATGTAGAACACCTTTTGTGAGGAGGAAGGCACGCCGCCAAATTTAAAGCGTGAGAAAGTCTCCTTGATCGTATCGCCAAGCTTCCCCGAGAACAAGGAAGGTAAAGAGGAATTATCCACCTTGTAATAACCGGGTTCAGCGGTATAGTCGACCACCTTGCCGCCATCTACGAGCATCATGAATTGATTGTCGTATACGTGAATGATGGAGCCGTTGGATACGGTGCTCGCCGTGCCCTTGGTGTTGGAGCTTCGTTTGTCACCCTGTCGTACCGTAACGCCTGTAGTGAACACGGTGGAATCGCTCATTTCGTTAGGCTCAAGTACCTCCAACCATTGGTCGGCAAGCCCTCCGCCTATCGCACCGGCAATCGCTTTAATAATACCCATATCTTACCTCCCTAAATAAAGATACGTCACTTTTCACCGCACAAGGCGGTTTTCTATCTATCATTGAGTGTAATACAAGTCATGAAAAATTACAATCAATAGGATAAACCACCATTATTTTAAACGCTCCGAACACATTTGCCTTTTAATCAATACGAATGAAATAAAAACAACTTCACGCGGAAAACTACATACCATAGACGATATGCCTAAAAAGGGAGCGTAATACATGGAAAAGAGCAGAACATCCACAAATCGAGCTTTATTTGAGCTCAACGGGAAGCCCACATGGGGCGCATCCATACCGCAGGCATTGCAGCATGTACTCGCTATGCTTGTCGGCAATATCACACCGCCCATACTTGTCGCGCAGTTATTGGGGCTGCCCGAATCGGACAAAATTCTTTTGATGCAGGCCGCCATGCTCACAGGCGGCATCACGACGCTTCTCCAGCTCTTCCCTGTTTTGGGCTTTGGTATGGGGCTGCCAAACGTTATGGGCGTGGCATTTGCCTACATGCCCATCCTCACTGCCATCGGCGTTACACACGGAATTTCTGCCATTTTCGGCTCGCAGCTTGTGGCGGCATTTGCATCAATCTTTATCGGGATGCTTATGGGTAAAATAAGAAGATTCTTCCCGCCCATTGTAAGCGGCACGGTGGTATTGAGTATAGGCCTTTCGCTATACTCTACGGCAGTTACATATATGGCGGGCGGCAATGCTACCCTTGAAAACTTCGGTGACCCGAGGTTCTGGCTTATTGCACTTCTTGTACTCGCGGTAACACTTGCCTGCAATTTTTACGGCAAAGGCTATATCAAGGTGTCCGGCATGCTTATTGGCATCGCGGTAGGCTATGTGTTATCCCTTCTGATGGGCGGCATCATAAAATTTGACAGCGTAAAAACAGCCTCATGGATTGCACTGCCACAGCTGTTTAAATGGGGCCTTACCTTCCCGCCCGCCGCTATCCTCTCTATGGTGCTCATGTACATCGTACAGGCGGTGCAGACCATAGGCGACGTTTCCTCAACAGCCATCGGTGCATTCAACCGTGAGGCGACCGATAAAGAGTTGGGCGGTGCTATTAAGGGGCAGGGTATTTGCGGCATGTTAGGTGCATGCATCGGCGGACTGCCAACCGACCCTTACAGCCAAAACGTTGGTCTGATCGTCACCACCAAGGTCGTTGCCAAGCGCGTTTTCGTGTTGGTTGGAGCTGTGATGATTGTTGCCGGTCTTTGCCCGAAATTCGGTGCGTTGATGACCACCATCCCCTACCCCGTTTTGGGCGGTGCAACGATCACGGTGTTTGCGGCCATCACCATGAGCGGCATACAGCTTTTAACACAGCAGCCGCTCAACTATCGCAACAAGATGATTGTGGGCATCTCCTTAGCGCTCGGTGTGGGTG
>JAEWZS010000051.1 GCA_023458355.1 Bacillota bacterium | reverse complement strand
TTATACGTTCTCTTCCGATCGAGAACGCTAAGCGTATTCCCATCCTTGCTATGACGGCCAATGTGTTTCGCGAGGATATCGAAAAAGCGATGCTTGCAGGAATGGATGCGCATATAGGCAAGCCCATTGAACCCGAAGACTTAGTAGGAAAGCTGAAAAAGTATATAGGAGCGTAAACCATATAACAAAAGCCGCTGAAAAGCGGCTTTTGTATTGTGCAACTGTAAGCTATACTGCCTGCGCGTTCACATACCCCGAGCCGTTGTCGATGGTGCGTGCAAAGTCGGAAAACGCCTGTGCAATCAAATCATAGCCTTCGTTTGTTGGGTGCAGCCCGTCGATGCATACATAGTTGCGAAACGGGATCTTATCGAGAAAGTACGAGCGTACGTCCACGAGCAGCGCTCCGGTTTTTTGTGCAATCTTTGCGATGGTATCGGAATACATTTCGTGGAAACGGTAAATCATGTGCACATCCCCGAGAAATTTCATGATGTTTTTGGGGTTATTGCCTGCATGCTCAAGGAAGGCAAGATAACGTTCTGCGTCAATAGGAGGCAGCGTCATTAAAACCGGCTTCACGCCGAGACGCTGCACATCCTCAACCATGCTTATATAGGTGCTTTGAAAGGTTGCAAGGTCGGTGAGAGGCTTATGCTCGGCTTCCGGATAAATCGATACTTCATTCCATTTAAAGTTACAGTCGTTACCGCCGAACTCGATGAGCGCAAAATCGCAGTTAAGACCCTCATCGATATCTTTTTTCAAAATACCGGCACCGCGGTCAATCGTGATGCCAAATCGTGCCCGGTTTTCTGCCTCCACATTGAAAAGCTGTTTAAACTGCTTTAAATACTCCTCCATCACGGCATGGTAACGATATCCGAAATCGAGTATTGTACCCTTCATCACCGAATCTCCATAGATTTTTACGCGCACAGCCTGTTCCATAACCGCACCTCCTGCTTCATAGCATGCCCATATTTCGTTCATATATCCGCAACATTTAGTATTAAAAACTAGGTTAAATAGATTATAAAGCGGCAATACTGATATGTCAATACGTGTTTGACGGTTTTACATACGTTATGATAAAATATGCAAAATGGGAAAGAGGTGTTCAATATGAAATTAGAAGCGGGTTTAGTAAAAGCATTTCGCTGCCCGCGATGGGCGGAGCTTCCTGCACTTTCCCTCTATATGGATCAGGTGCTGATTGTTTTAGAGGATGGGCTCAACCTCTTTTCCGAAAAGATGGAGATTGCAACCACCTCAACCATGATCAACAATTACGTAAAACTAAAGCTCTTGACGCCGCCCGTTAACAAAAAGTACTCTAAGGAGCATATTGCGAAGCTGATGATGATATGCGTGCTCAAGCGCGAGTTTTCTATGTCGGAAGTCGCAGGTCTTATTGAGCTCATCACCGAAAACCGGGGTATTGATGAAGCTTACGACCTTTTCTGTGATAAACTTGAGCATTCCCTCAAACGAGCATTTGCATTTGAAGATGGAGAAAAGCATAAGGCAGATACGGAGCAAAACGATAATGCTTCGCGTGATTTGAGCGATCCTGCTAAGTTAGCGCTGGAGGCAGCCTTAAGCGCTTTTACGGATAAGCTTGTGGTGCAAGGTATTTTGGATGCTGCGCAAAAGCGTTACGCTGAGCAACGCGAGGCGCAGAAAGAAGCGCAGAAACCGCAAAAGGGTAAATAAGAGAAAGAGTGTTAAAAGGGGTTGCGCTTACGCGTAACCCCTTAGTAATTACTAAGTATGTTATCCACGAATTATTTTTCCCAATGATGTATGCGCGTCCCTCAATGCCGGGTCGTCGTCGTTTTCATAAATCGCATGGCGGTTCTTGCCACCTCGTTTTGCCTGGTAAAGCGCCCAGTCGGCATTGGAATAGAGCTCCTCAAGCGTGATGCTCTTAGCACCGGCAATAGCGATTCCGATGCTGCATGAGACTGTGAGCATGCGTTTTCTAGCAGCGGGAAATGTGCGGAATGCCACGAGAGCTTGTTCCGCCTTTTGACGAATCAGCTCAACATTCGGGATGTCTTGGGCAAACACGAGAAATTCATCTCCGCCGATACGCCCAATAAGATCGGTGCTCCGGAATATGTTTGTAAGGCTCTCTGCGATATGGGTTAGGAGTGTGTCGCCGAACGGATGACCTTCCGAGTCGTTCACGCCTTTGAAGTTGTCGATATCGATGATCATAAGAGCATCCATCGTATCGGTGCGGTTTCTATTGAGGTGCTCGGCGATGAGGGACTGCACGGTGCCCTTGTTGTATAGCCCTGTGAGTGCATCTCGCTCTGCCTTTTTTAACAGCATCTGCGTGTGCTGCTTGTCTGCGTCGATGTTTGTTATGACGCCGATAGCCTTGATGAGGGAACCGTTCGCGTCAAATTGCTGCGTGGAGCGCCCGCGGCACCAAATATACGTACCATCGGCTTTCCTAAGGCGGATTTCGCCTTCCGTATAGGGAAGGCCTCTGAGAATATTATTAAAAAAGAGAAGCAGTGCGTCGCGATCAGCCGGATGTACTCGGACGGCTTCAAGAATCTCTTCATATGTGGTGTCATATGTTTTGTAGCCGAAAAGCTTTTCCCAATTGGCGGAAACGCTGAAGCAATTCATCGCAATATCCCATTCGAAGATGATGTCGTTGGTTTGGTTGAGGATGATCTCGTGCCGCTGCAAGCGTATCGAAAGGGCGAGTTGCTGCTGTTTCAATGCATTAATATCTACGAGTATACAGCTGAAGTAGGGTTTTCCGTTTAGATCGGTTCGAAAATGCCTTCGCTGCATCACCCATTTGCTTTCGCCATTTTTACATAAAATGCGAAACTCCGCTTCCTCCACTGCATGTGTCGCGGCCTTATCGGGAGATATAAGCGCATTTAAACGGTCGGACGGCAACACCATGGCGAGGAAGCTTCCTGAAAAATGTGTAGAAAGCTCGTCGCGTGTGTAGCCGAATAAAGAGAGAAAACGGTCATTCACCTTAAGAAGCTGAAGATCATCGTCAGCGGTGCAAAAGAAAGCCGCATCGTATACATCCGTTGCTCCACAGCACAGCTCCTGCTCGGTTATGGGGATGGTAGTATGAAAGCTGATGAGTTTTAAGCCCTGCTCCGTTTCTTTAAATCCGCAGGATAGATTGAGAATTACATCGTCGGAAAACGGTTGATTTTCACTTGACGGATTGGTAAAACCGCAGAACAAGAATAAGTTATTTGATACAGACCGTACATCAAAATGCATTTTAGAAAAATAGAACGAAAACGTGGCAGCAACCTCGGACGTAAAAAGCTGTGCTTTGAGTTCGTCAATACCATTAAGAGGCGCGTTACAGCCGGGCAGAAAAAAAACTGCATCCTTATCGAAGTGCTCGTCCAAAATCGTTTGATATTGCCCATCGCGGTAGAGCGTGAACATTTTTTGTGCGGTTAAATAGACATCTCGTTTCGTAAACATGTGGTTCTCCCAAAGTATCCGTAAGGGGAGTCGCAGTTGTAAAAAGATGTGCATACGCGCACCGAAAACCTGATTCTGTAATTTGAAATTATAGCACAATATGGAAGTGATTGCGACAAAAAAATTAATAAAGCTTGAAATAATTCACAACCAAAACTATAGGAATAAATATCACTTCTGCGGGTTCCGAAACAAAAGCTCGTGATTTTTGGGCTTGTTTCTTTTGTAGCGTCATACTATAATCTTAATAAGCGTGGTTTCACCCGCGTTATATACCGCCATACAATCAAGCATTGGCGGTTTCTTGAAGGAAGTGAATGTTTTGCTCAACGAGCAGGAACTGAACCTTGCGAAAAGCGCTCTCTCTTTTTTCGATAATCTAAATGAAGAAGAAAAGCGCAAGGTAGACGAGCAACTCTATAAGCGCTCCTTTAAAAAGGGTACTGTGATACATCGCGGCAGAAGCGACTGCTTGGGGCTTTTCATTATTCGCTCGGGCTATGCGCGTGCGTACCTTGTTTCCGACGAGGGGAAGGAAATAACACTTTTTCGCGTCTTAGAAGGTGAGTGCTGCATGTTCACAGCCACATGCTTCATGCAAAACATTGATTTTGACGTGATTGTAGAGGCGGGCAGCGATATGGATGCGTTTATTTTGCCATCCAAGCTCTACAGCGAACTAAGCACCGATCACATAGCGGTGGCGGATTTCACCAACGAGCTTATTGCCCGCCGCTTTTCGGATGTGATGTGGGTGATGGAGCAGATTGTGTTTATGAGCTTCGATAAAAGGCTTGCTACGTTTTTGCTCGAACAGTCCGAGGTGGAGGGTACGGTTAAACTGCGTATCACGCATGAGGAGATTGCACAGCACATCGGCACTGCTAGGGAGGTCGTTTCTCGCATGCTCAAGTATTTTGTAAGCGAGGGTTTTGTACGACTTTCGCGAGGCGGCATTGAACTGAGTGATACGGATAAGCTCAAAAGGCTTACCGTATAAATAAAAAATAGAGGAGGCTTATCTTATGAAGAAATACGAATGTCCCTGCGGTTATATCTACGACCCTGAAGTCGGCGATCCCGACAACGGTATCGCACCCGGCACCGCCTTTGAAGACATTCCGGATGATTGGACCTGCCCTGTTTGCGGGCTTCCAAAAGACGCTTTTACCGAAATTTAACGAGGGGATCTAAGCATGGGCACACTGAAGCTGACAGAGCGCATTTATTCCGTCGGGGTACTTAACCCGGCTATGCGGGTATTCGACATCATCATGAAAACCGAATACGGCACCTCCTACAATGCTTATTACGTGGAGGGGGATAACAAGCGCGCTCTTATAGAAAACGTACACGGCAGCTTCTGCGAGGAATACCTGGAGAATCTTTCTTCGCTTACGGATCTTAAAAAAATCGATTACCTTATTTTTAACCATACCGAACCCGATCACAGCGGTGCTTTGGAAGGCTTCCTTGCGCTAAACCCCGATATTGAGGTGTTTGGCACCATGGGAGCTATGAAAAACCTCGCTGAGATTGCGAACGTGAAGTTCAACGCACATCCAGTGAAGGACAATGAAGTGCTTGATCTTGGTGGGATAACGCTTGAGTTTATGGTTTCTCCCATGCTCCATTGGCCGGACACTATGTTCACCTGGTGCAAGGAAGAAGGCGTACTCTTTACTTGCGATTTTCTCGGTGCGCATTATTGCGAGCCGCGCATGATCGATACAAAAGCATCTTATCCAGCAAAATACAAGCAGGCTTTCAAGGAGTATTACGACGCCATTATGAGCCCGTTTAAACCATTTGTACTCAAAGGGCTCGCACGCGTGGAGCAGGTAACTCCACGCATGATCTGCACAAGCCACGGCCCCATTCTTACAGAGTCCATCGGGGAGGCTGTACAAAGCTACCGCGCGTGGAGCACACAAAATACCGTGCTAAACGCAAAAAAGAAGGCACTTATATTGTACGTTTCGGCTTACGGCTGCACGCGCATGCTTGCCGAAACACTCAAAGCGGAGCTTGAGACACAAGGCTTCGATGTAGAATCTTACGACATCGTGGGCGAAGATGTGAGCAAATATCGCGAAAAAATCGACATGTGCGATGCACTTCTCCTTGGCACGCCCACAATCAACCGCGATGCACTGCGTCCTATATGGGAGGTAGCAGCGCAGATAGACGCTATCGTCAACGCCAAAAAGCCTGCGACGGCTTTCGGGTCGTTTGGGTGGAGCGGCGAGGGCGTCCCCATGATTCTAGAAAGGCTGCGCGGCCTCAAGCTCAACGTGATGAGCGAGGGCTTAACCTGCAAGCTCGTTCCTTCCGAAGAAGAGCTTAACCGCGCAAGGGCATATGCCGCCTCGTTTGCAGCATTTGTCCGTGGTGCGTAAATCACGCGCTCGAATTATTGATTTAAAGAGGAGGTTATTTTCATGTGTAAAGAGCATCGTTTTTTCCGCTGCAAGCTTTGCGGCAAAATCATCGGCATCATTAACGACCCCGGAACTCCTACAATCTGCTGCGGACAGCAGATGGAGGAATTGGTAGCCAATACCGTCGAGGCTTCGCAGGAGAAGCATCTGCCCGTGGTCACCATCAAGGGCGACACCGTAGAGGTCGCGATCGGTTCCGTAGCGCATCCTATGACCGAGGAACACCATATTGCATGGGTATACCTGGAGACCAACCATGGCGGTCAACGCAAGTGCCTTGGCGCAGGCGTTGAGCCCAAAGTGCAGTTTAAGCTCACCGCAGACGATAAAGTAATTGCTGCGTATGAGTACTGCAACCTCCATGGCCTCTGGAAGACGGAAGTCTAAGAAGCATCGCATGTAAAAGCAGGGCGGGGTGATTTCATCCCGCCCTCTACTATAAGCGGAGGTATCGCCGATGGTGGATCTTAAGTCTAATATCGCAAAAGCTATAGGAATAGATCTTAGCTTTTGTCCAAGCAATGTTGCCTATGAAGTGACGGAAACATCGAGGGAGGTCGGGTATACCAGGCAAAAGATTATCTACGAATCCTCCGGTGATACTATAACTGCCTATCTTTTGTTGCCCGATCGGCTTGGGAAGAATCCCGCCGTGCTTGTACACCATCAGCATAACGGGGAACGGCATTTGGGTAAAAGCGAGGTATGCGGCCTTGCGGGAAATCCGCTGCAGGCGTTTGGTCCCGAATTGGTGCGGTTAGGGTTCATCGTGTTGGCACCGGATTCCGTATGCTTTGAGGAAAGGCGGGGAAACGGGTATAACGTCACAACGTTTTCAGGAGACGATGACTTTTTACAGCATTATAACGCTATGTGTTACCGCATTCTAATGGGTGGCAACCTTATGCAAAAGGTGCTCTCAGACGCAATGTGCGGCGTTTCTTTGCTTACAGGGCTTCCCTATGTGGATCATACAAGGATTGGTACGTTAGGACATTCCTATGGTGGTAACACCGTGCTGTTTATGACAGCGCTCGATGGACGGATAAGTTTTGCCTGCGCAAGCGGAAGTGCATGCACCTACAAAAACAGGATGGAAAGCGGCGTGGGCATCGAAATGGCTAGCGTTATTCCGGGCTTTCAGTATGAAATAGACTATCTCGTGCGCTGCATCGCACCGCGGAGACTTTTAATCGTTTCAGCCGAGGAGGACAAATATTCAAAGGATGCAGACTATATCGTTAAACAAGCTCGTCCGTACTATGAAGAGTACGATGATTTTCTATGCCATAAAAGGTACCCGGGAGGTCACGCACTGACTAAGGAGCGGTTTGATTTCATCGTCGATTGGATGTGTAAAAGTACCGGCTGTATTTGAGGTAAAATTATGGACCCCGCCAAATGGGAGGAAGACGATAATTTTGTCAGACAAGCAAAAAAGGAACCGTTTTCTCGGCTCCTTTTCTTTAGAGTCTTTATTATTAGGCGTTCACTTCTCGCACGGGGCGGGCTTCGATGTAACCGCGGTAGCCTTGCGGTTCAAGCTGTATACGGGGTCCGTCATCATCCGCCCAAACGTAACCGTAAAGCTTGGGGTCGTAGCGCTCCATCTGTGCCCAAATCGCTTGAATGGCTTCTCCAAATTGCTCGTCGTCATAGGATGGGCCTTGGAAGACCATCAGCTTGCATGGTGGCAGTTCTATGAGTTCAAAACCGTCGGGGACCGGTTTGTTATAGTTGAACGGAACCTCAACGCCCTGCACGTATTCCGAGGTATTTGGCTTTCGCATACCCTCCGGCAGCCACATACCGACCGGCTCGTAAAGCGCTTCCTTGACGCTTAAGAGAACCCCCCATACTTCGCAGCCGACTTCTTCACAGTATTCAAAATACCCTTCCGCCCTGATGCCGCGCTTAATGAGCGCCTTTCTTTTAGGGCGTTCCACCACCTGTACAAAAATCGCATTCATGTGATCCATTTTGCTTTCTTCCTCCTTATGCATGTGACGGTAATAGGGGAGCACGCCATAGGGTAAAAAGAGCCGTATCGGAGGCGCTTCTTTGGCATAGCGCATCGGTGAAATACCGAAAAGCTTAGAAAATGCCTTCGTAAATCCTTCGTGCGAGTCAAACACGAAATCGAATGCCACATCTACCACGCGCGTCTTTTCATTCCGAAGTACCATAGCAGCTTTCGTAAGCCTTCTTAAGCGCAGGTAATGAAAAGGCGTTTTTCCCGTGAGCTCATGGAAAAGTCTCGCACAATGATAGGGCGAGTATCCCGCCACGCGGGCGAGCTCTTTAAGCGTCACCGGTTCGTCCAGGTGTGACTCGATATGGTCTTGCATGCGTTGTACGGCTTCTACCGCATGTAAACGCTCCATGTTTCTCACCGTCCTAAGGGAAGTATAGAAAATTACGCAAAAGCTTTCTTGAACACAATTGCGAAAGTGAGTTTTTAACATTATATCATAACAAAAATAAGCGGACCGGCAAGGGGGGGCACCGGTCCGCTAAGCAAGAGTGCGTTTGTGTTGGTGGAGCTATGTTTTACGCGTTATCGACCATTTGTAGTATGGCTTCACGTGGTTTTGCACCTACGGATTTGTTGACGGGTTTGCCGCCCTTAAAAACGATTAACGTGGGAATGCTCATAACGCCGAAGCGCTGTGCCAGTTCACTTTCCTCATCTACGTTGACTTTGCCGACGATTGCCTTATCTTTGAGTTCACTTTCTGCAAGCTCATCGATGATGGGGGAGAGCATCCTGCATGGGCCGCACCATTCTGCCCAAAAATCCAGCAATTCAGGTTTATCGGCTTGTAATACCATAGTTTCGAAATTGGAAACGGTGATAGTTTTGACGGACATCTCATATTCCTCCGATCTCTTTGTTCTGTTTATAGTATAGCCGTTTCGGGCAAATCGTACCGTGATAAAGTCACGACTTAGAGAAATGTAAAAACACGAAGCCAAAATCAGGGGCTTTTGCTATAATGGATTAAAGAAGTTTCGGTCTGCTGATGTTTCAGCCGACGTTTTCAACAAGGGGGTATATATTTGGGAAACGTTTGGATTGCATTTTTGTTGACTGCTGTCGCAGGTCTTTCTACAGGCGTCGGCAGCGCGATTGCATTTTTCGCAAAAAAGACCAATACGAAGTTTTTGGCCATAAGTCTCGGGTTTTCCGCAGGCGTGATGATTTATGTTTCCATGGTAGAGATATTTCAAAGCGCACAGGCGACGCTCATAAAAGCACTCGGTGCAAAGCCGGGCTCTGCCGTCACGGTTGCGGCATTTTTCGGAGGCATGCTATTGATTGCATTGATCGATAAGTTTGTGCCCTCTGAAGAGAACCCGCACGAGGTGAAGCGCATCGGCGAACCGGAAACGACTGATGCAAAGAAAAAACTCATGCACACGGGAATGTTTACCGCGCTCGCTATAGGCATCCACAACTTCCCCGAAGGTCTTGCCACGTTTGTTTCTGCTCTTAGGGAGCCGTCCGTAGCCATTCCTATCGTAGTTGCCATAGCCATCCACAACATCCCCGAAGGTATCGCGGTGTCCGTTCCCATTTACTATGCCACGGGCAGTAAGAAAAAAGCGTTTTTATATTCGTTTTTATCGGGCTTGTCTGAACCGCTCGGCGCAATCATCGGCTATCTGGTGCTTATACCCATCATGAGCGATACCGTGTACGGTATTTTATTCGCAGCGGTTGCAGGCATCATGGTGTTTATCTCCGTGGAGGAACTTCTTCCATCCGCGCGCGAATATGGCGAACACCATCTTTCCATCTATGGTCTTGTTGCGGGCATGGCCGTCATGGCGGTGAGCCTTTTGATGTTTATATGATTCAATCTTCCTAATAAATAAAGGCTGTTTTCATACGAAAACAGCCTTTGTTTATATGCGTTTTTGGTAGAGTGTTAAGCCTTCTGCAGTGAGCCTGTCTACCCAGAGCATTTCAAGAATCTTCAACTCCTCTGAATAGTCGGTTTTCATTTCGTCCTTCTCGTCGTAGGGGAGGTGTTCGAGTATTTCCATTGTAAAGCGCTCAGCACCAAGCGCTGTCCAATCCTTTTGGAGCTCGCGCCATGGATGCATACCGCCGTTGAGACGAACAATCGCACCGTTCATGGTGCCCCTTAGGTCCTGTGTTGCCTGTAAATATACCTTTCTTGTTCCCGCAGCGCTTATCTTGAAAATTCCCATATCCGGCCGCATTTGCTTATACTGTCGTTTCAGTTCCTTGCTTTTCTCGTTCATAATGGTTTTCCTTCAATAGTTTGTAATTTACAAAATTACAAAACCAGTATAAGCGATAAAGATGAGGTTGTCAAGAACAGAGCCATGGCAAACCCTTATAAGGAAAAATCTCCTGCTGCTTCCGGCTGATAGAGCACCTTTTTAATATAGATATCCGCCATGCCCGAGGGTATTTCCCAGCGTACCGTTTCACCTTCGGTATAGCCTAAAATAGCGGTGCCGATGGGCGAAAGTACAGATACGCGCTTATTTTGCCAATTCGCTTCGTCCGGATAAACGAGCGAAGCTTCGAGCTCCAAGCCATTGAGTGTAAGTAGCGCACGAGAGTTCATGGTTATAACATCGGCGGGTATTTTGTTAACATCTATGACGGTGGCGCGATCGATCTCTTGCAAAAGCGCGCGGGCGGCGTCCGGCGCGACGCTTTCCGTTTCGCGTACTTCATGCAAAAGCTTCAAAAGCCGATCCTTGTCTACCGGTGTAATATGTATCTTGTTTTTCATAGCTGCCCTCCTTTGGACTTGGCATAAGTAATCCTGCATGGTCAATATGAAGCGCAGCATGGCATCTCTTTTGTGTATGCGTGTAAAACCCCGCGCTTTTAAACGTCCGGATAGACCTATGGTTGTCGCGATGGAAAAGATGCGTCAAAACCGGCAAATCCACGCGCGATAGAAGCTGCTCTAAACTGCTCGATACGTTTTCGCGTCACATAAATAGCGCCGCACCTTGTCATCGTGAAGCACCACCATATGAGGTTTTCGGCATCCCGCCGCATGATATCGGGGTATAAAAAAATGAAAGGTGCTCTCATTCTTTACTCCACCTGTCGTAAGAAATAAAAGCCCTTCATAAAAAATTGCTATGACGGTTCTTTTTTATATCCCCATTATATATAAGCTCACACGGATTGTCAAACCTACCAAAGGGGCTGTACAATTAAGTTATTCTACAATTTTGGGAGGGAAGCATCATGCGTTTGAAGGATAAAATCGCACTCATCACGGGCGGTGCGGCAGGCATCGGCGCGGAATGCGCCAAAAGGTTTGCATCGGAAGGTGCCATCGTATATGCGGGCGATTTGAAGCCCCTTACCTTCGAGGCAGAAAACGTGCATTTCATAAGCCTCAATGTTACCGATACCGCAAGCTGTGATGCGGCCGTAAAGGAAATACTCGATCAACATGGCAGAATTGACATCCTTGTGAACAACGCGGGCATCACCCGCGATGCGCTCATCCATAAGATGACCGATGATATGTGGGACGCCGTCATAAACGTCAACCTAAAGGGTGTATTTAATCTTACCCGCCTTGTAGGGCCCGCGATGATGCAGTCTGGCTATGGCTCCATCATCAACATTTCTTCCGTAGTGGGTGAATACGGCAACATCGGTCAAACCAATTATGCCGCTACCAAGGCAGGCGTCATCGGCATGACAAAAACCTGGGCCAAGGAATTTGCGCGCAAAGGCGCAAATGTCCGCTGCAATGCCATAGCCCCGGGCTATTGCATGACCGACATACTAAAAACCGTGCCGCAGGACCTACTCGATAAATTTGCGTTGATGACCATGCTCGGCCGTCTCGGACAGCCCGAGGAGATCGCGAACGCAGCGCTCTTTTTAGCAAGCGACGAGGCAAGCTATGTTACGGGGCACGTGCTCGATGTAAACGGCGGCATGCGGCTATAGAAGAAAGTTATTAATTCGTTAACACTTTATTTATGGAATAAATTACCTCTTGTTTTATAATGGTTGCATAGGATGGCTTCTTTTTAGTATGCCGTTACCCGTAGCCGGGGAAGCTAAGGAGTGGGGATAACCCCAAGCATCATTAAAAACGGGAGGTAATTTTATGAAACGCATTATTGCGCTCGTCGCCGTGTTCTTGTTCCTCTTCAGCATCGTTCCTGTTGCAAGTGCCTCGCAGTACACGAGCCTCTATGCCACCGTGCCTGTCAACATCCGCAATGGCCCATCAAAAGAATATGTAATCATCGGTGAGCTAAAAACCGGCCAAGAGGTATATTATCTCGGGCAGAGCGGAAACTGGTACCTTGTCAATTTTAACGGCCTGACGGGGTATGTGTACAATAAGTATCTAACCACCGCACAGCTTCCTACCAACGGTACGGGTTGGCCTACGACACCTGTTATAGGCAGCTCCTATGTAATCGCGAAAACTAATGTCAACGTGCGAACGGGTCCCTCCACCAAGTACGGAAAGCTCGGTGCGATAGGGCTTGGTCAATCCGCCGTTCTGCTTGGCACATCGGGCAACTGGCTCAAGATACAATGGGGGAGCCAGATGGGTTTTGTGTATAAGAAGTATTTTACGATTTCAGCAGCACCAACGTATCCGACGAACCCTTCTTATCCGTCCATGCCGGTATATTATAATGACGGTCTTAACAGCGAATTCTTTGCGAAGATTGATAAATCCGGCTACTTTAGCGCAAATGCAAGCATCTACCTTGGCAGGTTTACGGATAGCCAAGGGATACCCAACATCCGCGTTACGAGTGACGCAAATCTCAACAGGGTTGCGGCGGATTTAAAAGCACTTATCAATAACCACGGTACATTCCGCCTTGCAAATTCCAACCTTCCCGCGGGGGTCAACGCGTCGTATTTAAGCTACCTAATTACGCAGATGAACGCGACCTATCAAGCGCTAAGTCCCGCGCAGAAGGCGCAGCTCCCGGTAGTAGGAATGGCGTATGACCCGGTGCGCGACGGCGTTGTTGTGCAAATCACCAATTTGAGTGCCGACAAGATACAGCTTTTCAAGACCTTGGTCAGCTCGTGGCCGTACCTGCAGTTTGATACCCCGCAGTACTATTTACGCTGACAAGTTACTTCGCTACATAGTAAAAAAGACGCCTCGTAAGGCGTCTTTTTGCTATACTGTATTAATCGTGAACACGCATCGCAACCTCTTTGCTGATGCGTGCGAGGAAAGCATCGAGTGCCATTTTGCCGATGTCGCCATCCTTGCGGGAGCGTACGGCAACGACTCCTTCTTCCACTTCCTTGTCACCGACGACCAGCATGTAGGGAACTTTCTGCATCTGTGCCTCGCGTATTTTGAATCCGATCTTTTCATTGCGGTAGTCGCGCTCCACGCGAATACCGTATGCTTCAAGCTCCTTACAGAGTGATTCTGAATATTCCCTCGCGCGGTCCGTAATGGGCATTACCTTTACTTGTACCGGTGCGAGCCATGTGGGCAACGCGCCCGCATACTTCTCGATGAGGAGGGCGAGTGTGCGCTCATAGCAGCCGATGCTCGTGCGGTGGATGACGATGGGGTACTTCTTCTCGCCGTCGCTGTCGGTATACAACATGCCGAAACGTTCCGCGAGCTGGAAGTCGATCTGAATGGTGATGAGGGTATCTTCCTTGC
>JAEWZS010000050.1 GCA_023458355.1 Bacillota bacterium | reverse complement strand
CCATGTCAGATCTTGACGGAAGCAGCATTAAACGGAAAAGGCGATGTGCCGCAGGAGTGCCTGAAAGGAGTTACCTGTTGGTGTGCCGTTCGGAAATGTATTGTCGAATCCGAGGTGCGCGGCATTTTAATTTAAAATCAAAGAAGTGCCAATTGGCACTTCTTTGATTTTTCACTTAAGTGCCTTCGTCACTTAGGTGCATAGAAGCGCTAAATAGCACTTCTACGATTTTATCGCAAAAGGTACTGGATGCTGTAATATTCGGGTATAAAGTAAAATTTGCAGCGGGCAAGCGGCATGTCTTCCTGCCGTGATAGGATGGACTCGATCAATATGATCGGCGTGCCCTCCTCGACCTGCAAAAACTCAACCTCCACTTCGTTGGCATAAATTAATTTTATATGGAGGCTTTGGTTTTCCGTCTTCTCATAGAGTGCGGTATTTAGAAGCTCGTAAATCGCATTTTCATCAGAAACATTCACCTCAAACGCTTCGAGCACCTTCGCAGGGACCTGTACGAACGCATAGCCTACAACCACCGGCCCAACGCGATACACAAGATTGCTCGCCAACACAAGCTCGCTCATACCAAGGTTTAGCCGGCTTCTTGCGATGTCCGTGGGGCTTGAATAGTTGAAATGAATCTCAACATCGTCGATATGCTGCCTGCAAAGCACTGTCATGGGGTTAAATATGCGCTTGGAGATGGTAATATCGTCCCTTTTTGCAACGACGGTTCCTTTTCCCTGCGATTTTATGATAAGCCCATCCTCGCCGAGGATTGCAAGCGCCTGCCGCAGCGTATTGCGGCTCACTCCGTATTTCTGTGCAAGCTGTACCTCCCCCGGCAGCAACTCGCCTTGCGGATAATAATTGTTAATGATATCTAAATAAAGCGAGTTGTAAATACTCACATAAGAGGGCACGCTGCTGCTCAAGAGTTTCTTGTTTTGCATATTCATCTCCCCCTGTTGTTCACTTGTTTAACATTTTATCATTTCAATCCACCGAACACAAGACGATTTTCAACAGACTATATGCCTTCCCACGGCTTTATTTTACATAGGATCTTCCTTTATGTTTTTCGGTTAATTCCATGTGTTTAGCGCATGTATTCTGTTGACAACGCAAAGTATGGGATGCTATACTTTATAGAGTTGTTCAACAAGTTTATGCCTATCTATATGCTCTTAAAGCGTTGCATTGCGCCCATAGCGGGCGTTCTAAATAGATCAATGCATCAAAGGAGGGTCTTATGGAAAACAAGGAAATCAGGGCGAAGAAGAGCTTAGGCTCGCGCATCGTCGGGGAATGGAACACGAGAACCATCGTCGCCATAGCAATCGGCGCAGCGCTCTATGGTGTTTTGATGGTCTTCGGCGGCATTCCGGTCTTCTCGAACACGCAGCTGACGACGGCCATGATCGTTCCTGTCGTTGTGGGCGGCTTGTTTGGGCCGCTTCCTGCACTCGTTACCTGCGGTGTAGGCAACGTGATTGCAGACCTCATCGGCGGCTGGGGTTTGTGGTTCGACTGGTCCATCGGCAATGCCGTTATGGCGTTCTGCGTGGGTCTCTTGCCGCTCTACGGCGCAAACATCAAGGAAGGCGTATTCTCGGTAAAACATGCAATCATCTATGCCATCTGCTGTGTTCTCGGTAATGTTTTGGCGTTCGGCGTCGTTACCCCGGTTTTCTCCTATCTGCTCTACGCATCGGATCTGAATGTAACCTTCCTGCAGGCATTTGCAGCAACACTCGGCAACAGTGCGGTTCTTGTCGTCATCGGTATCCCGGTACTTATCTTGCTTGCCAAGCGCTTTAAAGCAAGGACCAACCTTTCCCAAGAAACATCAGACAAATATTAGTTCGGAGTAAAATCTAAATGAAAGAGACCGTCGTCCGATTCGAAAATTTCGGATTCCAATATAAGGTGCAGCAGCAACCGACGTTGTACGATATCAACCTTGAAATACGCAAGGGTGAAAAGGTGCTAATTCTCGGCGGCTCCGGCAGCGGGAAGACAACGCTTGCCAACTGCATCAATGGGCTTATTCCTTTTTCGAACGAGGGGACAATTTTAGGCTCCGTTACCGTGAATGGCGTCGATACGCGTACGTCTTCCATCCATGGTTTGAGCAAATCCGTAGGAACGGTGCTGCAAGACAGCGACGCACAGTTCGTCGGCTTGTCCGTTGGCGAAGACATCGCATTTGCGATGGAAAATGAAGCAATTCCCCGCAACGAAATGGTGCCGGTTGTTGTTCGGCATGCGTCGGTTGTGGGGATGCAGGATTTTATTGCCGCAGTTCCGTTTGACCTCTCCGGCGGTCAGAAACAAAAAGTTGCGATAGCGGGCGTGCTCGGCAGCGATGTTACTATATTCATCTTTGACGAGCCGCTCGCTGCTCTTGATCCCCAGATGGGGCAAACAGCCGTTGAACTCATTGACAATCTCGCCGAGGACGACGATAGGACCATTATCATCATCGAGCACCGCCTGGAGGATGTTCTTCACCGCAGGGTGGATCGCGTCATACTCATGGCGGAGGGCCGAATTGTGGCGGACACTACCCCGGAAGAGTTATTAAAGAGTTCCCTTCTTATGGATTACGGCATCCGCGAGCCGCTGTATATTACAGCCATGAAATACGCGGGATGCAGTGTAAACGACAATCAGAACTTAAGCGACATCCATACATTGGAATTAACCGAAGATAACCGGCAGAAGCTATTGGATTTCTTTAATGCCAATCCCGCGGTACCTCAGCCGCGTTTAGGTGAAGAGGCAATCAGCTTCGACCGGGTTAGCTTTGCATATGACGCGGGCAAAAACGTATTATCAGACGTTTCGTTCACGATACATAAAGGGGAGCGCATTGCGATTATCGGTAAAAACGGTGCCGGAAAATCTACGGCAGCCAAACTGATATGCGGCGTTATTCGTCCCGGGGAAGGCAGCATCCGTGTCGCAGGAAAAGATGCTAAATCGATGTCCATAAAGGAAATCGGCGAACGTATCGGCTACGTGATGCAAAACCCGAACCAAATGCTCTTAAAGGATACCATCAAAAAAGAAGTTGAATATGCACTTACCATACGCGGCATGAAGCAGGATGAAATAAGAGAAAAAGCTACCGCCGCACTTAACGCATGCAGTATATACCCCATGCGCAACTGGCCTGTTGATACGGTCAGCTATGGGCAGAAAAAGCGTATCACCGTCGCTTCCATACTTGTGCTTGAGCCCGATGTGATTGTTCTCGACGAACCATCCGCCGGGCAGGATTACCGCAGCTATACGGAAATCATGAAATTCATTGATGTTCTCAACCGCGATATGGGCATAACAATCCTGTTCATCACGCATGACATGCACTTAGCGCTTGAAAATACGGATCGCGCAATCGCATTTGCCGACGGCATGGTTGTTGCCGATGACCGCGTATTCTCCGTACTCGCAAACGATGATGTAATACAAAAAGCAAACCTAAAACAGACATCACTTTATACGCTGGCACTTCGCCTTGATCTATTACCGGAGCTTGTCATTCGCCGCTTCATCGAACACGAAAGGATGGTGAAGGTCGGTGAATAATAAACTCGTTATCAACTTCATACCCGGAAACACGGTGCTTCATAAGATGACAGGCGGAACGAAGGTACTTCTGTTTGTACTTTTCACGCTGGCGTTGATTGTAACCTTTGATATCCGCGTGCTTTTACCGCTTATGGTTGTACCCATCGCTGCCATCATCTCCATGAAGCCTAATTACAGGCCGCTTGCTTTCCTGTTCGGTTTCATGTTTATCACAGTAGGCATAATCGGCTCGATCATGATACTTGCCGTATCACCGGACGTAGGGTTACTTCATGTCGGTTCAAGTACTGTTATTTGGCGCGCAAGCGAATCTGTCTTTATAACAAAAGAAACGCTCTGGTATCTGTTTGTCACCTTCACAAAACGCGCAGCTTCTTTTTTAGTGGTGATTTCATTTGTGCTCATGACAACCCCCTCGGAATTTGCCTCGGGCTTGAGCTTTCTTAAGTTGCCCTACAAAGTATGCACCATCGTGTCTCTTGCGTATCGCACCATTCCCGATATTGCCCACCGCTATATCGATATTAAAAACTCCATGCAGATGCGCGGTGTAGAACTTAGCAGCAAGCGTGTCTCTTTGGGCAAGCGTCTCAAGTATACGGGCGCTATGTTGATACCTCTTATTATTTCCTCGTTCGGCAAGGTGGAGAACATCGCTAACGCGATGGATCTTCGCGGGTATGGCAGGCTTAAAAAACGCACCTGGTATGCCGAGCATGAACTTACGCGCGCAGATAGGATCGCACGGGTGTTCTCGGCCGTGTTCGCCGCGGCGATTCTGTTTTATATCATATACACAAAAATCATCAACCCGTACCCCGTCACCATGTGGTGCCCTTTCGTATCGGTAGAAGGCATCACAAAGACCAATGTATTCGATACGTTGTTCTTTTTGAAATGGTTTGACTGAGGAACACTAAGACGATATGTAAACAAGAAAGGAACAAACTTATAATGAAACATGCAGTAGTCATGCAAACTGACTTCGGTGTGGGCAACATATCCGTATCCACCATGAAAGGTGTATGCCAACAAGTGTCGGAGGACCTTTCCGTATTTGATTGCACACATGCTATCCGCCCGTTTGACGTGCTTGCAGCATCCGATGCGCTGATTTACACCATCCCGTTTTGGCCTGAAGGCACGGTTTTTGTATCCGTTGTCGACCCGGGCGTAGGCACGGCGCGCAAGAGCTGCGTGGCCAAGCTTACAAACGGCAGTTTCGTTGTTACACCTGATAACGGAACATTGACGTATGTAAAAGAACAGCTCGGTATTGTTGCCGTTCGTCAAATTGACGAAACTATAAACCGCTATCCAACCACACGAGACATCCATATATTCCATGGGCGAGATGTGTACGCATACTGTGCTGCACGCCTTGCTGCGGGTGTGATTGATTTTGAGGGCGTCGGCCCCGAATACCCTGTGGAAGAAATCGTAATGGCTCCCTATCTTCGCCCCGAGGTTAAAGACGGTGTCGTATCCGGCATGATTATAGAAGCAACCGATCATTTCGGGCTCGTAGGTACAAACATACCGTTTACATGGCTTAAGGAGAACGGCATGGAGTACGGGGCTACTGTACGCCTTACCATATCGCGCGGCGAGCAAGTGGTGTTCGATCAAAACGTGCCGCTTGAAAAAAGCTTCGGCTATGTAGAAAAAGGCGCAGTATTTGTGTTCAGTTCCGAGACCGGAAATGTAATGACAGCCAAAAACCAGGGCAACCTCGCGAAGGATTATCAGCTCGACTATGGCCCGGACTGGAAGTTATCCGTTCAGAAAGCGTAGAGTGAGCATATGCACCACTATATAGCTATTCAAACGGACTTTGGTACCGCTGATGGGAGAGCCGCAAAGCTGATCGGAACGATAAAACGCGTGGATCAAACGCTTGATGTGTGTTTTAACGAAAACAAATGTCCGCGTGGTGACGTGATGATCGCAGGCACATTCTTACACAATTCGCTTGCTTTTTTCCCCAAAGGCACCGTTTATGTATCGATCATAGAGAGCGGTACACTCGACAGCGTTCCTTGCGCGGCGCTTACCCATGATGATCAAATTATCCTCACGCCAAATAACGGCACTTTAACCATCTGGACAGATAATTACGGCCTTAAGGCATTGCGGCGGCTTGATACCGCCGCCGTGCCCAAGGGCATGGATGCTTACGCGTATTTTGCTGCAAGGCTTGCAAACGGTACGCTTTCTTATGAAGAGTTGGGGCAGGAATGCGCAATAACCGATGTAAAGAGGTTTTCCGTACGTGCTTCGACGATTTCTAAAGGATTCGCTAAAGGCGGTGTACTAAGCGTCCTTGAAAACTTTGGAAATCTGAATCTTACCGTTTCAATCGCTGAATTTGAGAATACGGGAATACGATTTGGCGACTATGTCCAAGTAACGCTTGAACGAGACGGAATTACTGCATTTAACTGTACGATTCCCTACGACCGTTCCTTTGGGTATGCAGAGCTTGGTACGCCCATTCTTTTTAACGGTAGTACAGGCTATATCGGGCTTGGCCTCAACCAGGAGAGCTTTGCCAACAAGTATATGAAGGATCGATACGATCACCCGGAGGGTATTGCCGGCTATAATGTCACCATTGGGAAAATCACAGAAGGAGTTATAGTATGAACAAACCCAATATTGTTTTACAAACGGATTTTGGCCTTACCACAGGCTTTGTCTGTTCTATGTACGGCGTAATAAAGATGGTTGACGACACGCTCGACATTTACGATTTGAACCATGAAATTCGCGCTTTCGATATGAAGCAGGCATCCTACCTGCTTTCAGATACGATACCTTACTGGAAACCCGGCACAATTTTTGTGTCCGTAGTAGACCCGGGCGTAGGTACAG
>JAEWZS010000049.1 GCA_023458355.1 Bacillota bacterium | reverse complement strand
AGGTATACCCCGTGCATAGGCTCGATACGGCGACGAGCGGCATTGTATTGTTTGCAAGAAACGAGCAGGCAAAAGCTGCGTTGGATGACGCCATGCGGCAAAGAACGCTCGAGAAGTATTACATATGCCGCGTGAAGGGGGCAATGAGCCGGAACGAGGCAGTCCTCACGGCCTATTGTGTAAAAGATGAGGGCAATGCGCGGGTCACGGTGTATGACAAACCTATAAAAGCTGCAAAGGAAATGGTCACCGCATACCGTGTTCTCTCAATAGACGAGGATACCTCACTTATGGAGGTAAAGCTCGTCACCGGGCGTACCCACCAGATACGCGCACATATGGCGCATATCGGCCACCCGCTTTTAGGCGACGAAAAATACGGCGACTTCGCGTTTAACCGCGCACAGAAGGCGAATAAGCTTTATCTATGTGCCGCACGCATCGTATTTCATTTTGAAAAGGAAAGCCCGCTTTCCTTCCTCGACGGCAAAAGCCTTACGGTCGAGACGCCGTTTTAGCACGAATACCGCACCTCATTAATAGAGGTGAAAATTTTAAAAGGCGGAATAATCATTATGCAGAAATTCAGCGTATTGGAAATCATCGGCCCGCGCATGATAGGCCCGTCGAGCTCGCATACGGCGGGGGCTGCGCGGCTGGCGCATGTGGCCTATAAGCTGTCAGACGGCGATATAAAAAACGCCGAGATCACGCTGTACGGCTCCTTTGCCGAGACCGGGCGCGGCCATGGTACCGACAAAGCACTTATCGCAGGAATTTTGGGCATGGAGCCCTGTGACGAGAACCTAAGGATAGCGCCCGAGATCGCTAAGGAGCGAGGGGTGGATATTCGCATGGTGTTCAGCAGCGAGCCAGTGGAGGAACCTAACACCGCGCGTATCAAAACGGTGAATGCGAAGGGTGAGGTGTCCGAACTTGTTGGTGTGTCCGTGGGCGGCGGGAATATTCTCGTCACGGAATTAGACGGTATGAAGCTTGAGTTTACGGGTGAATACCCCACGCTTGTTATCCGTCACCGCGACTTGCCCGGGGTTATCAACTCGGTCACGAGCATACTCGCCAAGGAGCAGATCAACGTCGCATTTATGCGCGTGTTCCGGCACGCTAAGCATCAGGATGCGTATATGGTAATCGAGACCGATACGACCGTGCCTGAGCGTACCATTCAACTGATTAAAGACTGGTGTCCTGACATCACGGGGGTTAAAACGCTATGAGCTACAATTTTCGATCGGGCGATGAGCTGCTTGCCCTTTGCAAGCAAGAGAACCTGCCCATTTATAAGATCATGCTTAAAAGCGAGCTTGAGCGCGAAGAACTCGACGAGAAGTCGCTGCATGACGAAATGCAAAAAAACCTCGATACCATGCGTGCATCCGTAAAAAGCGGCATTGAGGACGCACAAGTGACCGTGAGCGGTCTTATGGGCGGCGATGCAGAGCTTCTTTACACCTACGCGGATAAATCGCTCTGCGGCAGCAGGATGAGCCGCGCAGCTGCAGCCGCCATGGGGGTTCTTGAGGTAAACGCTTCCATGGGCAGGATTGTTGCTGCACCAACCGCCGGCGCATCGGGTGTATTGCCGGGCGTGCTTTTGACCTGTGCGGACGACCTTAACTGGGATGATGAAACGCTCATCAACGGACTTTACACCGCAGGGGCAATAGGTGCATTGGTGGCTGCAAACGCTTCTATTTCGGGTGCAGCAGGCGGCTGTCAGGCAGAAACGGGAACAGCTGCGGCCATGTGCGCGGCGGCTTTGGTGGAACTTTCGGGCGGCTCGCCCGAAATGGCGCTTCATGCTGCTGCCATCTCCTTAAAAAATGTTATGGGACTCGTATGCGATCCCGTGGCAGGCCTTGTGGAATGCCCATGCATTAAAAGAAACGCCATCGGTGCAGCCAATGCCATGCTTAGTGCGGACTTGGCGCTTTCGGGTATAAGAAGCGTAATCCCCTTTGACGAGGTGGTTACCGCCATGAGAAACGTAGGCAACACAATGCACAGCGACTTAAAGGAAACTGCCCGCGGCGGCCTTGCAGCCACGCCAACCGCCAAGGCTCTGAGGAAAAAACTCGGGCTGTATGGGGCAGCGCAAGAGTAAGTAGAAGAAATTAAGATAAACATAGGGTGCGGCAATGCCGCACCCTATATTTATACGGTTCCGCAGAATCGTTCGTGCTGCGCAGGTATCAACCTCAGGTGGTTCATGCCTTCGTATTTTACTGTCATTTCTCACTCCGCTTTGCTTCGTTCGAAATGACAGATAGCAAAAGGGCATGCCTGTGAAACCCCGGTGCTGTTCTTTAACCCACAATTGTCATTTCGAGCGTAGCGAGAAATCCCCCGGAGCTATAGATGAAACAACGGAACGCAGCAAGCGATTTCCTGCCTTATGTATGCTTTAAGTAGGGGATTTCTGACTCCGCTTTGCTTCGTTCGAAATGACAGATAGCATAAGGGCATGCCTGTGAAACCCCGGTGCTGTTCTTTACCCCCAATTGTCATTTCGAGCGTAGCGAGAAATCCCCCGGAGCTATAGATAAAACAACGGAACGCAGTAAGCGGTTTCCCGGCTTATATACGCTTTAAGAAGGGGATTTCTCACTTCACTTCGTTCCGTTCGAAATGACAGATAAAAAGAGCGTGCCTACGTAATGCCGCTTCCTCGCTTTACACTTCCGCTCCTCGTTATTAACCCTTCGCCCTTCACTGTCATTTCGAGCGTAGCGAGAAATCCCCCTGAGTTATAGTCATTGTAACGTTACCCGCATAAAAAGAGTGCGCTTTCACGCACTCTACGGTTGATATAAGTCCTCCCATTTGGGGTTCATGCCTTCAATTAAATTAAGCTTCTTTTTACGCGAATAACTCTTAACCTGCTTTTCTCTTGTAATCGCTGCAACAACATCGTTGGTACATTCATAATACACCAAGCGGTTCACATTGTACCGGCTCGTAAAACCCTCAACAAGCTTTTCTTTATGCTCATACACGCGCCGAATGAGGTTGTTGGTCATACCGGTGTAAAACACCGTTTTATGTGCATTCGTAAGAATATACACGTAATACATAGCCCCTCCCTAAAACAGTCGCATCTGTTCCGATTTTGGCTCAAGAGTATGCAAGTAATGAAACACCGTTTCCCCACCGTATAAAATACCGTGCTCTTCACAGGTCTTATGAATAAGCGTCATAAGGTGCGAGCCGGATGCGCTTGTTACTACGTAGGAATTCCCATAGGTTTTAATATACTTCTCCTTAAGACCGGGGAAATGCCTGTCGAGCATTTTATAATAGTATTCTCGGTTGCCATCGCGAAGCGTCATGCCTATGTCAAAACACAGTATCCCTTTCACGCCCGCGCGGATGCAGTAATCAAGAAGCCCGCGTACATTCTCCTCTGTATCGTTTAAAAAAGGGAGGAATGGAGAAAGCCATACCACCGTTGGTATGCCGTTTTCTTTAAGCGTCCTAAGCGTATCAAAGCGTTCGCGTGTAGAACTTACATGCGGCTCGACGATTTTACAAAGTGCCTCATCATAGGTTGTAAGCGTCATCTCCACTACGCATTTGGCTTTTTTATGAATGCTTTTAAATAAGTCGAGATCGCGAAGACACCGGCTCGATTTTGTCTGTATGGCAAGTCCAAAGCCGTGCCGCTCGATGACCTCCAAACAGCGGCGGGTAATAAGAAGCTCCTCCTCTGCGTGAAGGTACGGATCGGTCATGGCGCCGGTCGATATCATGCACTTTTCACGTTTTTTTACAAGCGCTGCGTCAAGCAACTCCGGCGCATTGCGCTTCACTTCAACGTCTTCAAAGTCATGCTGCATATTGTAACAGAGGCTGCGCGAGTCGCAATAAATGCAGCCGTGCGTGCAGCCTCTGTAAAAATTGGTTCCGTTGGTTGCGGATAAAATGCCTTTCGCGTCCTTAAAGTGCATGGGATCTCCTAACCCTTCGGGTCAAAAAAGTGACGTGTCACTTTTTTGAGGATTACAGGAATTGCCTGTGCGTTCCGCACGGTCGGCATTTCCTGAGAAGAAAGCCTTGCTATGCAAGGCTTTCCGCCACCACCGCTCATGTCGCTGGCGGCGGTTAGAAGCCTCCGGGGGCAGTGGCCCCCGAACCCCAAGAAGCAATCTGAAAGCAGCAGTTATACCGCTGCTTTGCGTATTCTAAATTCTCTACTTCACCTTTACCGGCAGCCAAATCTCGCTTATATAATCATCTTTTGACGGGTCGCCTTCGGTGTACAGCTCAATTTCATAGCCGGGCAGGAGCTCATAGTCCGCCTGCGGTGCCCATTCGCTGTAGATGAACCTCCATAGGTTTTGGATGGCATGGGGCATGGCACCCACGCAGCGGAAAACCGCCCAGTTTGCCGCAGGAATGGTTATAAGCGTGAAGCCTTCGGGTACGGGTTTATCCTCAGGCCAATCCGCACCTATGTCGTAATAAAAATCCTTTCCGTTGTCTTCCATGTGCTCGCAAATACCGTACATGCCGCATACCTTTTCATGCGAGCCTTCGCGCATGTATTCATCCCAGAAGAGAGGGATTTCTGTGGTGTTGCTTTCCGAGTTGAAAAGCCTTCTTTTCACCGCTACGGTGAACGCGTCTTTCTTTACAATTTTGTGATCCATTGTTGTACCGCCTTCCAGTATGATTTTTACGGTGAGTCGGTTGAAGGATTTAAGCGCTGCCCCGTAGAGCTTCACTTGGCTTGGCGTTACACCGTGAAAACGGTAAAACGCTTTGGCAAAGCTTTCGGGAGTCTCATAGCCGAACTTTAGCGCCGTGTCAACGACCTTTGCGCCGTTTATGGCAAGCTCAACGCCTGCCAAGCTCAATCGCCTGTTGCGAATGTACTCGCCGACTGTCATGCCAGTCAATACGATAAATGCTTTTTGGAAGTGACCGTAGGAAAGGTATACCTTCGCGGCGACGTCCTCCGGCGCAAGGTTTCCCATAAGGTTATCTTCCATGTAATTGATCGCATCGTTCACGCTTTTGAGCCAATCCATAACCGTACCCCCATGGCGCTATTGTAGCGTACGTAAAAAGATAAAACCTGTTTTTGCCTGCGCGCATTTGTCCTTTTTATCATAACGCGAAATGCCGAGGCTGAAAAGCGTACCTTGTAAACCTATTGCGCTTGATAATTCTCCGTGTTATAATGAGCCACAATTTAAAGATTGCGGTTGCGAGGGAATATAGCGTAGAGTGCAGCAAAAGAGAGCCGGCGGTTGGTGTGAGCCGGCGCGCAAAACGGTTTTCCGCCTTCGTGAAGCGGCGGGCGATGAGCCTGCGGAGAGCGCCCCTTAAAGCGCATACAAGAGGCCGAACTTTCGGCAATTTGGGTGGCAACGCGGAGCTTTCCGTCCCATGGTATTTTGGGACGAAAGGCTTTTTTTACTTAATAATACGGAGGTATACACATGATCGACATCAAGCTTATCCGCACCGACCTTGATATGGTGAAGGAAAACATGAAAAAGAAGTTCCAGCTTCAAAAGCTTGCGCTTGCGGACGAGGCATACGCGCTCGACAAAGAGCTGCGCGACGCTAAGGCTGAGGCCGATGCGCTTCGCAACCGCAGAAATGTTGTGAGCAAGCAAATCGGTGCGCTCATGGGACAGGGTAAGCGCGATGAGGCGGAAGCAACAAAGCTTGAGGTAAGCGGTATCAATGCACGCATTACGGAGCTTGAAGCCATGGAGGAAACCTTGGCCAGTAAGCTTAAGGAAAGGATGCTCGTTATACCAAACATTATCGATCCTTCGGTTCCCATCGGCAAAGACGACAGTGAAAACGTGGAAATCGAGCGCTTCGGCGAACCCGTTGTGCTGGATTTTGAAATACCCTACCATGTGGATATCATGGAGAGGTTAAGCGGCATTGACCTCGACAGCGCGAGGAAGGTAAGCGGCAACGGATTTTATTACCTGCTGGGCGATATTGCAAGGCTTCAAAGTGCAATTCTTTCCTATGCGCGTGATTTCATGATCGACCGCGGTTTCACCTACTGCATACCCCCGTTTATGATTCGAAGCGGCGTAGTACAGGGCGTTATGAGCTTTGCTGAAATGGAAAATATGATGTACAAGGTGGAAGGCGAGGACCTGTATCTTATAGGTACGAGCGAGCACTCCATGATTGGCCGTTTTATTGATACCATCGTAGATGCGAAAACGCTTCCCATTGCGCTTACAAGCTATTCTCCGTGCTTCCGCAAAGAGGTTGGCGCACACGGTATCGAGGAGCGAGGCGTGTATCGCATCCATCAGTTTGAAAAGCAGGAGATGATTGTCGTTTGCGAGCCGGAGGAAAGCATGGATTGGTTTTATAAACTCCTGCAAAATTCGGTGGAGTTTTTCCGCTCGCTCGATATCCCCGTTAGGACGCTTGAATGCTGCTCGGGTGATCTTGCGGATTTAAAAATCAAAAGCGTGGATGTGGAGGCATGGTCACCGCGGCAAAAGAAATATTTTGAGGTGGGAAGCTGTTCGAACTTGGGAGATGCACAGGCAAGGCGTCTGATGCTCCGCACCAAAGGCGAAAACGGCATACGTTTCCCGCATACGCTCAACAACACCGTTGTCGCACCGCCGCGCATGCTGATTGCGTTTTTAGAGAACAACCTCAAAGCAGACGGCACGGTCAGCATCCCTGAACCGCTTAGGATGTATATGGGCGGGAAGAAAACGATCGGGTGAAAACCCATTCTTGCAGCTCCATGCGGGAATAACATATTCATTGTTACGTATACGATTGGCGTTAAGGGGCCAGGGGGGATTCCGATTTCCCCCCTTCGGCCCCTTAACAAACCCCTAACCCCCTTAAACCGGCCACTGCGTGGTGCTTTTGGGCGACGGAGTATTGCGCAAGTATCGACTTCGATGACTGCAGCCTGTAGAGGTCAGTAATCCCGTCGGTTTGGTTCAAAAGGATAGGAGATGTTTTTCCCACTGTCATTTCGAGCGTTAGCGAGAAATCTCCCAGAGCTATAGATACAACCTCGGTAAACACTTAATAAGTCCCGCCATTCTTGCGGCTCCATGCAGGGGATTTCTCACTCCGCTTTGCTCCTTTCGAAATGACAGCGTTTATCGAGCACTGATACGTGTTCCACCGTCATATCGAGCGGCCCCCGGGCGGGAGACGCCCTACGCCACTAGGATGCGGTCGTCGTAGCGAGAAATCTCCCGGAGCTATAACCTACAGATAGAATCATCCAATCAACAAAAGCCGCAACGCTTTTAGCGTTGCGGCCTCTAAATCACATTACCTTCACTCCACAAACTACAGACTAAACTCCGTATTCAGCAAATCCTCATCCTTCGCGCTTGCGCCAACCATCAACACAAAACTACCCGGTTCCACTATACGACGCTCGTCGGGTGTGATGAGGGAGAAATCTTCTTTATTAAACGTAAAGCTTACGCGCTTCATTTCGCCCGCCTTTAGTGAAACACGCTTAAATGAGATAAGCTGTTTAACGGGGGTAAGCACCGAGCTAACGCAGTCATTAAAATACACCTGTACGGTCTCTACACCGTCGCGTTCGCCCACGTTTGTTACATCCACGGAAGCGGTAAGCGTATTTACATCAAACGTAAGGTTGCTATACTGGTATCGCGTGTAAGACATCCCCTCACCAAACGTAAACAGCGGCTCTCCCGGAAGGTCCATATACTTACCGCCATGCCAGCCCGGGAGTTGGTTATAATAAACCGGCAGTTGTCCGCTGTGGTGCGGGAATGAGATGGGGAGCTTGCCTGAAGGGTTGAGCTTGCCGAAAATCGCTTCCGCTACGGCAAGGCCGCCGAACATGCCTCCGTTGAAGGCTATGATAAGCGCATCGCTTTGCTCTTTGACCTCCGGAATACAAAGCGGTTTTGAGGAAACCAGCACCGCGATCAGAGGTTTCTTAAGCGCACGGAGTCTGGCAAACAATTCAAGCTGCGCTTTTGAAAGCGCCAAATCGGCCCTGTCCTTGCCCTCACCGTGCTGGTCAATGTTATCGCCGAGCACCAAAACCGTTAAATCGCAATCCTTCGCGGTACGCACCGCTTCAAGGAGGCTCTTTTCATCACCATCGAATATGCCGCAACCCTCCGCGTAGTTTACTTTAATATCCTTTTGCTCTGCAATTTGGCTTATACCCTCAAACACCGTCACATAAGGGCGCTTGGGCTCGCGTTCCGGCGCGGGTAAGGGATGCGAAAAATAGGTCCAATCCCCATATTGGGCGCGTATGTCGTTTGCGTTGGGGCCTACAACCGCAATGCTTTTTACATTTTCTTTAAGCGGCAAAACACCGTTGTTTTTCAATAGTACAATGCTTTCACGCGCAAGCGCCTTGTTTACTTCTAAATGCTCCTTACAGGAGAAGCAGCCGGGTCTGCCTTTCTTTTCGGGCTTTTCAAACAAGTTCATGCGGAACTTGATGCGTAAAATGCTCCTTACCGCATCGTCTATGACTTTCTCGTCAAGAAGTCCCTTTTTGACAAGCTCTATGGCAGCCTCGTAAAAGCCCAGGGTTGTCATGATCATCTCGTTTCCGGCGAGTGTTGCAAGCCGCGATGCTTCAAGCATGTTTTCTGCTACAAACTGCCGGGTAACGAGTGACTGTACATTGTCCCAATCCGTCACGACAAACCCGTCAAATTGAAGTTCGTCTTTTAAAATACCGCGAAGCGTTTTTTCACTTACGGTAAACGGCGTAGAATCGATGGAGCCGTAGGCGGTCATAACGGTTGCGCAGCCCGCGCGTATCGCTTTCTCAAAGGGGGGCAGAAATACCTCTCTGAGCTTTCGAAATGTCATTTCGGTATCGCATGCATCGCGTGCGCCAACAGCCTCGCCATAGCCGATGTAGTGCTTTGCGCAGGCTAAAATGCTGTCGTCCGCATCGAGGCTGTCACCCTGATAACCCTTGATGATGGCTGCACCGAGCTCGCCTGTGAGATACGGGTCCTCGCCGAATGTTTCATCAACACGACCCCAGCGCGTATCGCGGCTGAGGCAAAGTAGGGGGGAAAATGTCCAATGAAGCCCATCGGTCGCCACCTCGCGCGCGGTAACGCGACCCATTTTTTCTACAAGCTCCGTATCAAAGCTGCAGGCTGCTGCAAGCTGCGAGGGGAAAATGGTTGCATTATCATTGAGCCCATGCCCGTGGATAGCGTCTATTCCAAAAAGCACGGGAATGCCTAGCCGCGTGCTCATTGCGGCAGCTTGCAGCTCGCGCGCATCGTCGCCAAGCACATGCAAAAAAGAACCTACCCCGCGCCGCGCCCACATAAGCGCTTCTTCGCGCGTTACCATGGAATAAGGCACCTGTACCATCTGCGCCACTTTTTCTTGAAGCGTCATACGGCTTAAAAGTCCCTCAAGGCGTTGTTGTATGGCGAGATTGTTCGTCATAGAATTTCCTCCGTACGAGCTAAGTTTAATATAAAAAGCTCACCTGAGTGACGCTTCTTCCTCTAAATCTTCTTTCGTTATTTCACTGTCCTTATATATAGTACTTTAGGTCGTGTTCATCAATGGTGCGGAGCACCTTGCAGGGGTTGCCAACGGCTACACAGTCGGAAGGTATGTCCTTTGTAACAACGCTCCCGCCGCCTATAACGCTGTTTTTGCCTATGGTGACGCCCGGGCAAATGATGCTCCCAGCGCCGATCCAGCAATTATCACCTATATGCACGCTGTCACAGTACATATACT
>JAEWZS010000048.1 GCA_023458355.1 Bacillota bacterium | reverse complement strand
CCATAAGTTACCTCCTCAAGAGCTTATTTGCCGATTTCTAGCGCTTTGAGCATCATGCTCTTCATGCCGTTGAGAGCGGTCACGTTTGCCTCGTAGGCACGTGTTGCGGCCATCATATCGATAAGCTCGGTGGTCTCATTCACATTGGGATAGCGCACGTAGCCATCCACGTCCGCATCCGGATTGTCGGGATCGTACTCGAGCTTAAAGTCAGATGGGTCCTCCACAATTTTGGAAACAACGGCGCCCCGGCCGATTGGGTTCATTGCGGAGTTTAAGTAGCTCGAGAACGACGGTTTTTGTTCGGTTATGACCGTGACCTGGCGCCTGTAAGGGCCTCCGTCACTCGTACGCGTTGTTTGGGCATTGGCGAGGTTTTGGCTGATAACGTCCATACGCATGCGCTGCGCGGTGAGCGCAGAGCCGCTGATGTTAAACGCATTCAAAAAGCTCATCTACTCTTACCTGCCTTCCGTGATCGCCATCCGCAGCATGGAAAACTCGCTGTTGAGTTTTTCCACCAGCGTGTTGTAATAGAGCGTGTTTTTGGCAAGCTCCACGTTTTCGTAGTCGAGGTCAACGTTGTTGCCGTCCATGCGCATGCTCGAATCGCTGTTTTCAAGGACCGTCGGGACGATGCTGTCAGCTCCTTGGTTCGAAAAATCGATATGCTTCTCACGCGTCACTTTGTTATCGAAACTGTTTTCGTCATCAAGTGCAGCGGCAAATACATCTTCAAACTCCACGCGCGAGCTTTTGAAGTTCGGCGTTTCGGCATTGGCTATGTTGTGGGAGATTACTTGGTTGCGCATCCACGATGCGTCAAGCCCTTTTTCGAGGTACTTTGTGGAGTCAAAAATGTTTTTGATCACAAGCTTTGCCCTCCTTTATAGGCATCCCTGTAGGAAAGCACACGATCGACGTAAGCGCGGACAGAGTTGCTCAGCTTCGTGTACTGATCTACGTTGTTTGCATCGGTAATGTTGAGGGACGCGACCCGTGAAGGGCCGGTGTTATAGGCTGCGAGCGCAAGGCGTATATCCCCGAAACGCTCGATCTGCTTTGAAAGATATTGCGTACCCGCAAAAATGTTTTGCCGTGCATCAAACGAGTCGGTAACGCCAAGAGAAGCTGCAGTACCCGGCATAAGCTGCATGAGACCCTCAGCGCCGGCGCTCGATACCGCGTTTGTGTTAAAACTCGATTCCGCCTGTATGACCGCACGGATGAGATCCTCGTCCAAGCCATATGCAGTTGAGGCGGCGGCAATGATGGAGCTGTAAGCGTCGGTGCCTACAACCGGTGTAGCCTTAGCGGTGTTTTCGCTTGAAGCCTGCGCGAGCAGGTTTGAAAACAAAGGGGAACTGAACCCTGCACGAGCTGATACACTATCGAGCTTTTGCTGTACTTCAACGAGCTTTTGATAATAGACGGCATGAACAGATACTATCGCTGCCACCCCCATGTAATTCAATAAATAGTATAACAACAAAATATACCGGTTTCAACAATATTTTCATATTTTACCGCATTTCTACCACGTCCTTTTCCCGTATTTTGTGTTAGATTGTCAATTTTGCCACAACAATTTGTTTTTTCCGCCTAGACGTGCTCATAAAAATACAGACGCACGGCGAGCCGCCGCGCGTCCGTGCGCTTCGTTACTTATTACTATCGTCTAAACATCCCTGTTTCTTTAGCTTGCGGGGTTTTCTTGTATTTTTACCGGGATTTTCGCTGTTCGTCGCGCCATGCATAAATGGCTTGCGCGATGGAGTTCAAAGGGAGTTCCTTCGTAACTGCCCCCATGCCCATTGCCACCATCGGCATGCCGTATACCACGCTGGATTCCTTATTCTGCCCGATGGTATGTGCACCGCTTTGCTTCATTTTTAAAAGCCCATTCGCTCCGTCGGCGCCCATACCCGTAAGTAAGATGCCCAATGCCGAACTCCCTGCTGTTTTGGCGACCGACTCAAACATTACGTCTACGGATGGGCAGTGGCCGCTAACCTTTTCGCCCTTTTTACAGCGCACGCGAAAGCCGCCTGCATATTTTTCCAATGTCATATGGTATTCTCCCGGTGCTACGAGAGCGCAGCCCGGACGGAGAATATCGCCGTCTTCTGCCTCCTTTGCGGCAAGCTTTGTGGTATTGTTGAGCCTTTCGGCGTAAAGCTTTGTGAATACCGGCGGCATGTGCTGTACAATGAGGATACCGGGTAGGTCATTGCGAAGCTCAGACAATATTCTCGCGGTCGCTTCCGTACCTCCCGTAGACGCACCGATGGCGATAACGCAGGCGTTCCCGCACTGCGCTGTGTTTAATGTATTTTCCTGCCTATGCGGCGTATTTTTATGTTGACCTACCTTGGCGATGGAGGCGATTTTCAGCTTTATGATGAGTTCACTTGCAAATGCCGCCCGGCCTTCGCCCGACTCCAGTGGTTTACTCACAAAGTCTACCGCACCTGCCTGCAGCGCATCAAACACAATACCGCTTGCGGAACTTACAACAATCACCGGTACCGGGTGCTGCGGCATAAGCTTTTTTAAAAAATCTATACCGTTCATGCCTGGCATTTGAACATCGAGCGTCATAACGTCAGGATTGAGCGCTTCGACCTTTTCGAGAGCCTCAAACGGGTCGTTCGCGGTGCCCACCACCTCTATGGCCGCGTCCTTTCCGATTTCATTTGCGATGAAGTGGCGCGCGAACAGGGAATCATCCACGACGAGCACGCGAATTTTTTTGAAGGGAATAACGATCACCTGCCTTTCAGGCCTTATGGTAGATGGATGGCATTACATAGGTAAGCTTTGTGTTGCTTCGATCGAGCGATTCGGACTGCCCCACAATTAGGTAACCGCCCGGCGCAAGCGCATCATAAAAACGGTTGACCAGCTCTAATTTGGTCTTTGACTCGAAGTAAATCATGACGTTTCGGCAAAAGATTACATGAAACTTCTTTTTGAAGGGGAACACCTTTTCCATGAGATTAAACGGGCGGAAAATCACTTCCTGACGAAGATTGTCCTTCACTTTCCACCGCCCGTCGGGGAGTTCCGAGAAGTACGTGAGCTTCCAAACCTTAGGGAGTGAATCAACCGCCTCCGCACCATATATGCCGGCACTTGCGAAGTTAAGTACCTTTTGTGAGATATCGGTAGCGAGTATTTTTTTGTCCCACGACGGAGCGTCGCTGCCGAAAAACTCTTGCGTCACCATGGAAAGAGTGTAGGCTTCCTCACCCGTAGAGCTGCCCGCACTCCAAAGTCTGAGGTCGCGGTCATTCACGTTTGATTTAAGCTCCGGCAATATGTGGGTACGGTAGAATTCAAAATGATCCCATTCCCGCATGAAGTAGGAATAGTTTGTAGTGAGGTAATTGAGTATATTGCTTAGTTCCGCACCCGTCGGGTCGGCAAACACAAAGTCGAGGTACTCGGTATAGTTATCGTAGCCGTTGCGGACAAGATACTGGTTGAGCCTGCCCTCGATGAGCACGCGCTTTTTTGTTAAGTTGATGCCGAAGCGATCACGAAGGTATTCGGTAAGCCTCACAAAATCGCGGTCGCTGATGCGGATGACACCAATGCCGTCCAGTCCGTCCATACGCATAAACCCCTTGTTTGCTTTGGTTATTCCTCGTTGAGGAGCTCGTCGGCATCCAATATAAGCGTTACCTTATCGTTTTCGGTACCGATGCCGCTTATGTAACGGTTTTGCTCATTCGCACCGTAGGAGGGGGGTGCTACGATTTTCTCGTCAGGAATGGTGAGCACCTCACTTACGCTGTCCACAATAAGCCCCGCAAAAAGCCCGCCCGTTTCCATAACGATCACACAGGTGCGCTCATCGTAAGGGATTGCAGGCTTTTTGAATTTAAGCCGTATGTCGATGACAGGCACAATCTTGCCGCGCAAATTGATGATCCCTTTCACATGGGCGGGAACGTCCGGAAGCGGCGTAATGGGATAGATACCGATAATTTCGTTTACTGAGCTGATGGCGACGGCAAAGCTTTCCTCCCCCACCGGAAATGTTAAATACCTGCCGTATTGCGTGTCTTCCCGCTCTACAAGAAGCGTGCTCTTCATCTCTTCCATATAGGACCTCCTGCTTATTAAAGGAACATATCCACAATGAGCCCGCGGATATCGTCTGCAATGTTCAAAAGCTTGATGCGGTCGGACTCATTTTTTAATACTTCAGCTGCCATTTCGTCGAGCCGCTGGTTGACCTTTCGGATTACAGAATATACCTTGTGCCTGCCGCGCGCGTCAAACTGGCTGAGTTTTAAGAATGCATAGGAATTGCTGATGGTGGTGCTGATAAGTTCGCTTATGAGCTCGCGGTATTTCTGGTATTCCGAGAGATCCGCGCGTCTTGCGACCATTTCCCCCTGCTTGTAAATCTTTTCCTTGAGTTCGGCGATGTAGATTTCGTAGTCGGAACGATCCCTTTTCTGCATCTGCTCCTCAAAACTATGGGAAATGCCCGTATCCACCTTAATACGGCCGGATGCGGGCGAAACGCTTTTTTTCACGCTTACTTTTTCTATTTCTCTAATATCCATGCTCTGTCGTCTTATAAGGAAACTTACTCGGCGACGGCTACTGACGCCACACCACTTTTGGCAAGGTGCGCCCATGCGCCGCGCAGTTCCTCAAGGAGGCTCGCTACTGCGAGGATGGGCTCGGTGTTCTTTTGAAGATTGCCTTCAATGATCTCGTCGATCATGTATTCATAAAGACGCATCAGCTCGTGCGCGAGATCATAGCGGAAATCTAGGCTCGTTATGAGCTCAAGCAAAATGCGCTGTGCCTTTTGAAAACACGTGTTTACTTTCTCATAGTCTTTGCTTTCAACAGCGAGACAGCCGAGCTTTAACTGCTTGATGCAGCCGTCGTACAGCATTACGATGAGCTCGGCGGGATTGGCGGTAAGAATGCCCTGCTGCTTATAAGCGTCCTGCGGATTTGGTTTTGTATACATGGCTCTCCCCCTCCCGTCAGCTCATAGTGCCTAACAGCGAAGAAATCCAGCTTGTTTGGCTGTTGAGCTTAGCAAGCGAGGTTTCCATGGCGGAAAAGCGAGCGTAGTATTTTTCCTCATTGTTGGATAGCCAGTCCTCCAAGTCGCTCAGCCTTGTCTCCGCCTTACTAAGCGCAGTTGCGTTCATATCGAGCGTGTTCGCAGTAGTATAGGAGACATAACCACTCATCGCGGTGGAAATGCGGCTCATGAGGCCGCTCTCGGCATTTTTCACGCTTGCGTCCGTCGAGGAGCTGGTCGAAGTGAAAATGGCCGTGACCTCGGTGGGATTTTTCTCTATAGCCGCGCGGAGTTTTTCCTTGTCGACGGTAATCTTTCCGCCGTCTTTGTAATAGCCGGTGGTAAGGCCAATCTCGGATGCGCTCTTGCCCGTGCTTTCGACTGCCGTGTAAAATGCGCCGCGGAGGGTGGACATAAGGTTTGATAGCCTATTGTCACCCCTCAAGAGGCCGCTCTTGGATTTTTCATCCCACTGCTCTGCCTGCTTTTCGGTAAGCTTTTCGCGCTCGCTATCGGTAAGCGGCTCGTAAACGGAATGGACTTCCTCTTTGAGTTTGTCCTGCAGGCTTACGATGAGCTCGTTGTACTTGTCGATAAAGCTCACGATTTTGTCTACCGTGGCAGCTACATCGCGCTGGACATCGAACTTAATCGCGGTATCGCTTTGTGCTTTGAGCGTATAGGTAATGCCGTCAATCGTAAAGTTATTGGAGGACTTTTCTACATTGACGCCTTCGATTTGCAATATGGCGTTTGTACCGAATAATTCGCCGCCCTCAATACCGGAAGCGTTGCCTGCACCGAAGAAGTTGCCGAGACCGTTTTCAATTTTCACGGAGCTCGTCGCACCCGTGGTCGCACCCGTGATGCTGAAACCTTGTTTAAGGGTGCTAAAGCTCATGGTTACGCCGGCCTTGGTGTTGGAGTTAACCTTGTTGATCACTTCCGAAATTGTGGCGTTTTCGCCAAACGAAAATGTCTGATTGTTAATGGAGAAGCTAAACGACTTAACGATGATATCCGCGCCGGGCTCGCCATCTTCACCGATCTCGCCGGGTATGGTCTCCTCGTGAAATACGAAGCCGGCCAAATCTCCGATTTTGGTATTTACTTTGACACTGTCGCCGAGCTTAACGCTACTTGAAAAGTTTGCCGCAGAGGCGAGCTGTGTAATCTTATCGATGGTATAGGATCCGGAAACAGCGTTACTTTGCGCAGACACCTTCACGGCGGATGTGGTTGTCGTAAGCGCAGCGCTGAAGATGTTGTAGTTCTTCGTGAGCAGCATGTTTTCATTTTCGGCTGCGAGCGGATACAGATACTTTTCGCGGAAGTTCTTAATCTGCAAATTGACGGCACGATGAGCATCGCCGTACCATTGAAGCTTTGTGACGGCTTTTTGCTGCTTATCGACCTTAAACCGATCGATCTCCAGAAGGCTTTTGACGATGCTTTCGGTATCGAGACCCGAAGCAAGGCCTGTAAGCCTGAGCGTGGACGAGTTGAGACCGTTGACTGCCATGATAATTCCCTTTCCGCCTAAATCGGCAAGACCGCTATATGCATGCCTGACCGCTATTGATCGTTACGGTTACGGTGAATGAGAGATTTCCCACTTCCCGGTACTATATATATCGTCACTTTTTATGAAAACTGAATACGCTGTAAAAAGAAACACAATGCCTTGTTATCATGCTCCTAAGCTATTTTACATTTTTTAAGAATTGCTGTCGCAGGCTCAGATTCTTTGTCTTCATATATGCTTTTTCACTACCGGGAACAGCAGATTAAGGGCTGTGGTTTATAAGAAATCGGCAAGGGTAGAACCCGGGAGAGAGAAAGCAAATGGGCTGCTTTGTTTAACAAGCAGCCCATCGTGCTAATTACCTTAATACTTACCGAAATCTATGTCCGTCACGGCTTCACTTGGAGGGATATCCTCTTTCTTTTCTTCTGCCGCATTCGTATCGGAAACCAATATCGCCTTCTTTGTTCGGGTTATCACCTTTACCGGAGTATTTTCTATGGCACTTTGAAGTTTAAATTTACCGATCATGCCCTTTAAGAGCTCCGCCTGTCCGCTAAGCTCTTCGCTTGCCGCAGCCGCTTCCTCCGCCGTTGCGGAGTTTTGCTGCACCACCGTTGACATCTGCTCAATACCTTTATCAACCTGTGAGATGGCTATAGCCTGTTCACCCGACGCATCTGCAATCATAGCGGCAAGAGACGTACCCTTTTCCATGCTTATTACGATGGCAGAAAGCGCTTTGGCGGTCTCATCTGCAAGCTTCGTGCCCGCCTCCGTTTTTTGAATCGAGTTTTCGATGAGTGCAGCTGTCTCATTGGCTGCCTCGGCGCTCTTGGCTGCAAGGTTTCTGACCTCGTCGGCCACCACGCCAAAGCCCTTGCCGTGTACACCCGCACGCGCAGCCTCAACTGCGGCATTTAGTGCAAGTATGTTTGTTTGAAATGCGATATCATCGATTACTTTAATGACCTTTGAGATATTTGCGGAGGATTCGTTTATCTCAGCCATAGCCGACTGAAGTTCTTTCATCTTCGCATCGCTTGCGACTGCGCCATCGCGTGCGGAGACGGTTAATTCACGAGAGTTTTTGGCGTTTAAGGCGTTTTGCTTTGTCTGATCGGCTATGGTCGCAATGCTTGCCGTGAGCTCCTCGATGGAGGCCGCCTGCTCGGTGGCACCCTGCGAGATTGCCTGGCTTCCGTCAGACACCTGACGCGTACCCGCGGCCACCTGCTCTGCCGCGATGTTGATATCGCTTAAAACAGAGTTCAACGACTGCGATATGCGATTGACAGACACCTTAAGCGTACTAAAGCCGCCGGCAAACTCACCTTCAACTGTCTTAGTAAGGTCACCCGAGGCAACTCCCTCGAGTACCATACTTACCTCGCCGATTTGCGCACGAAGCGCTTCAAGCGTTGAGTTAAGCGCATGTTTGATGATAGCGTGGTCGCCCTCATACTCGCCTTGTACACTTGTGTTAAGGTTACCGTGCGCGAGTTCGTTGAGCACAGAAGTCGTCTCCGTCACAGGCGCAATCACCGCATCGAGCGTTTTGTTGATACCCTCCACCATTTCAAGGTAGTAACCCTTAATACCTTCGGTATCCGCGCGCGTTGAAAGCCTGCCGTGTGTGCCTGCATCCGCGAGCATGAGTATATTCTCGTTCATGCGGCCAATCGTTTCGCGCAATCGCGCGATGGCCTCACCCATAATGCGAAACTCGCCGCTCATCTTGGAGGGATCGATTACCTCTGCCTCAACGCCATCTGCGAGCTTTTCAATTTGATTGGATGTTGTCATGAGCGGTTTTACGACCATGCGGGTTAAAATTAAGCCAAGAAGTACTGCAAGCACGTCGCATACAACAAGCACGACCAGCAATAGCATAATGCTTTGCTCACCATTTTTGGCAATGGTATCATGGGTATTACCGGCTTGCTCGACCACTAGGGTCGCAAGTTCAGACAGGGAATCCTGCACTTTGTTAGCGGCTTCGTCTGCCTTTAACAATATGATGGAAGCCTGGCTGTCGCGGCCTTCAATAGATGCTTCCATCGCCTGCTTGCTCTGTTTGCGAGAAAGTTCTATATCTTCCTTTAGTGTGTCAAGAAGTACCGCGTGTTCTTCATTAAGAAGCGGCCGGACGGAATCGAGCGTATCCTGCATGAGTACATACTTTTTTTCGATGTTCTCAAGTCCTGTTTGCTTTTGCCCCGCATTGTTAATGGACATCATGTTGTTTACGATCATGCGCGTTTGCTGAAAATACTGTATTACCTCGGACAGCTTTGTAATGGACTGCGTGTTTTTGTTGTACAGATCGTCCGTCCCGTTTAAGATTGTCCTAAGCGTTACCACCGACTGCACACCGAGTGCTGTGATTAAAAACGCTATGATAAGAAAGCTTGCGAGCACCTTATACACGGTTTTTGCTTTTTTGAACCACTTCATGAGCATTCCCCTCCCATAGTGTTCACATATCAAAAACAACACTTCTGATGTTCCGGTTACAAAGTACGGTTTTAATATAGTTAACTTATTCTTTTTATATCGTTCTTTTTTTAAATTACCATTATAGGGAGAAGCACATAATCTTAAAATTTTTTTGATACTCAAATAAAAATTGGCTGTGTTTTTCATCCACAGCCAATTTACTACTGTTACTTAATATTTACCAAAATCGTCGTTTGTAATGGCGTTTTGATCCACCGGAGCCTCTGTTATTATGTTCGGAGCTGCCTTTGTCGGAACACTCGCTTTTTCGCTTGAGAGCGTAAATTTGCCAATCATGTTCTTTAGGATCTCTGCTTGTCCGCTAAGCTCCTCGCTCGCGGCAGCCGATTCCTGTGCCGTGGCGGAGTTTTGTTGTACCACCGTAGACATCTGCTCAATACCCTTGTCGACCTGCGCAATGGCCGTGGCCTGCTCATTTGAAGCCGCTGCGATCCCCTCCGTAAGAGCCGCTCCCTTTTCCATACCGCTAACGATGGAAGTAAGCGCCTTGGCAGTTTCGTCAGCTAGCTTAGTACCGACCTCCGCCTTACGGATTGAGTTTTCAATGAGCGCCGCCGTCTCCTTGGCTGCTTTTGCACTCTTAGCGGCAAGGTTTCTGACCTCCTCAGCCACCACACCGAAGCCCTTACCATGTACGCCCGCACGAGCAGCCTCAACCGCAGCGTTTAGTGCAAGTATGTTTG
>JAEWZS010000047.1 GCA_023458355.1 Bacillota bacterium | reverse complement strand
GTGTGGGGGAGGGGGAGGGTGTCGGCATAAAGGGTGCGCGGTATTCAATGCCGACGAGTGGGAGTACCTTCGGAAGACCCACAAAAATAACGAGCGCAACGACCGATAAAACACCGAATACCGAAAGAAAGAGCATCATAAACGGGAACCAGTTGGATGCTCTCAAGTTGCTTCGCCTGCGGCGTGTCCTTCTTCGGTTGCGGTTGTGTTTCATAGTTGTGATTTTTCCTTATAAATAGCTAAAATCTATTATAACATAGCTAATCGGATGGGTACAAAGAAAAACTGTAAACGATTGCGGATATCCATCTTTATAAATCGTGGCATCGCTTTGAAAACGGATATGACGCCTAAAATGCAACCGAATATATTAGATATTTTCTAAAACTGCACTTTTAAGTGCGATTTTTGTGGTATGATTAGGGGCAGACAAAATTTGCGTTTTTAACGCAGACAGGGAAAGTGCTTCCATTGAGTTTAAGAATGGATAAATATGCAAGCTATTATTCGGTTCTCGAAGAGCTTGCCCCCAACGGAAAAACCAAAAAGCACGTTACATACAACGGCCCATACTATAGCTTTTCTATCGATGATGCCGCTTATAAAAAATTAAAAGCCACGTATACCGCCTTTGCAGGGCTAATGCTTCTATGCTACCTTGCCATTGCTCTAATCGGTGCTTCGTCTCTCGGAGCCGGCCGTACGCCTGCTTTATATACATCGCTGCCGTTCGTTTTGCTGATCTTTCCTCTGGGCATGTGCGTGGGAAAGGTGTTTCTGTTTCTGTTTCTTCCCTCGCGGCTGGAATTTCCTAGCTACGATAAATATGTGGTTCATTTAAAAACATATTCCGTTATTCTGCTTACTTTGTCCATAGCTTCGCTGATAGGGCAGCTCATTTACCTTATTCTTACGCCGAGCGCACCCGTGTCGGACATTATGTTTGCTGTACTCTCCGCGGTTCTATCGTGTGTTTCCGTATGTTTCTTACGTATGCAGCATAAATATATATGCACACGGGAACAATAAACGTATAGAATCAGTCATGATGTTCATGCTTTGGACATTATTCTTAAAAGCCCCGCTTATCTCGGAATTTCGTGTATGATGCTTTGCATTATATACTATTCACAAAATGTTCCGATTCGTTGACATCGTAATTTTGTTTTGATATATTTATAAACACTGGTGGCGAATAAGCGCCATCCAATCTTATAAGGAGGAAAACACAATGCAGAAAAAACTCAAGGTTTACCTTGCACTTGCTCTGGCTTGCGTGCTCACCATGGGTTTCGTTGTCGGTTGCGTTCCTAAAGAGACAGAAGTAACCCCCACCGAAGCACCCGTTGAGACACCTGCCGAGTCACAGGCTCCGGTAAACACCACGCCGTTGGTTGTTGCTTACGACACCTTCAGCGAAAAGTTCAGCCCGTTCTTCGCTGATACCGGTTATGACATGGACGCGGTCGCGATGACCCAGATCGCCATGCTCACCACCGACCGTATGGGCGGCATCATTTACAACGCGATCGAGGGTGAAACCGTTTCCTACAATGGAACTGACTACACCTATACCGGTCCGTGCGATGTGAGCGTTAAATACGACGAAGCTGCTAACATCACCACCTATACCATCAAAATGCGCGAAGATATCGTGTTCAGCGACGGCGATCCCGCCGATGCAGACGATATCATCTTCACTTACTACGTGTATGCCGATCCCGCTTACGTTGGATCGACCACGCTGACCTCCTACGATATCATTGGTCTTAAGAACTACCAGACGCAGACCACCGATGCCATCTATACCAAGTATTCTGATTTGTTCGAAGCTATCTATGCTGCCGGCGCAGATCATGCGTGGGCTTCTACCGATACTTGGGCACAGGATCAGCAGACAGCACTTTGGGATGACCTCAAAGCTGAGTGGATTTCCGACGTGCAGGCTATTTCCGATTACGTTGTCGGCAATTATCTGAACGACGAATATGCCGCTTCGGTATTTGCAGGCAAAACCGCTGCTGACGTAACCGAAGATATGTACATTGCATTCTCCATGGCGATGTGGAACTTTGCTGCTGTTAATGAAGACGGTACCCTCACCGGTAACGGCACCGGCACCGTTTATGATTTAGCAACGGCTCTCCCGACCGTGGAAGACATGTACAATGAAGCTGTAGCGCTCTACGCCGGCGACCCCGCTGCTTATTGGGGAACTGAAAACGGCGGCGACGTAGACGGCACCGACGTTCTCGGCACCGTGAAGGCTCGCTTCATCACCGCTCAGGCTTCCACCGACCCCGAAATGGCCGGCGGCGTGCCCAACATCAGCGGTATTAAGAAGCTTGACCAGTACACCGTGGAAGTGAAGACCAACGGTTATTCCGCTCCCGCTGTGTACACCATCTGCGGCCTTAACATCACCCCGCTTCACTATTACGGTGATGTTGCTCAGTACAACTACGACAACAACCAGTTCGGCCATCCTTACAACGATCTGAGCATCGTTCAGGCGAAGACCACCCAGCCGATGGGTGCCGGCCCCTACAAGTTCATCAAGTACGAGAACAGGGTTATCTACTACGAAGCCAACCCCCTGTACTTCAAAGGCGCTCCCAAGACCACCAACATTCAGTTCAAAGAAACCGCTACCGGTGAAGTTGCTGCGGCTCTTGCAGCAGGCACTGCCGACATGGGCGAAATGGCCGGTTCTAAGTCCAACTTCGCGGAAGTCGCCGGTTACAACCCCAACGGCGAAACCACCGGTGAAGTTATCACCACCATCAAGGTTGACAACCTCGGCTACGGCTACATCGGCATGAACGCCGACACCGTAAACGTTGGCGGCCAGCCCAATTCCGAAGCTTCCAAGAACCTTCGTAAGGCTCTTGCAACCGTTCTGGCCGTGTACCGCGATGTTGCGTATGACAGCTACTACGGCGAGGCAGCTTCCGTAATCCAGTACCCCATTTCCAACACCTCCTGGGCGGCTCCGCAGCCGACCGATGAAGGCTACAAGATTGCGTTCTCCACCGATGTAACCGGTGCACCTATCTACACCGCCGACATGACAGCGGATCAGAAGTATACCGCAGCTGTTGAGGCTGCAAAGGGCTATCTGATTGCTGCCGGCTTTACTTTCGACGAAGCTACCGGCTTGTTCACGGCAGCTCCCGAAGGTGCGAAACTCTCCTACGAAGTAATCATCCCCGGCGGCGGCAACGGCGAGCACCCGTCCTTCGCAGTTCTGACCGACGCTTCCAACGCTCTTGCCACCATCGGCATCGAGCTTAAGATCAATGACCCCGCCGACTCCAACGTTCTGTGGAACTCGCTTGACGCCGGTACGCAGGAACTTTGGTGTGCTGCTTGGGGCGCAACGATCGACCCCGATATGTACCAGGTTTACCACAGCTCCGGCATCGTTGGTAAGGGTGGCTCTGATTCCAACCACTACCACATCAACGTTCCCGAACTCGACCAGCTCATCGTTGATGCCAGGTTGAGCGATGACCAGGCCTACAGGAAGGCCATTTACAAGCAGGCCCTCGATATCATCGTGGACATGGCAGTAGAAATCCCCGCCTACCAGAGGCAGAACTGCACCGTGGTAAGTTCTGAGCGCGTCGTTGTAGACTCCCTGACGCCCGACATCACAACCTTCTGGCTGTGGATCGTAGAACCCCACATCATCGAAATGCAGATGCAGTAACCCCGGAAACGTTGTTTCTGACCAGGGCCCGCCGCTTCGGCGGCGGGCCCTGTATATTCTCAACTATGCAAAAAATGCGGTTTTATACCGTTGTTATACAATTTTTTCAAATTGTTCATCCACCGGGTATTCACCCGTGTATCTCCCGCATAGAAAATTCACCCGAGGCTCTTGGGGCGAGTAAAGAGGGAAAATATGCTGAAATATATTGCAAAAAGGTTAATCTTTGGCCTTTTCATTGTTATTGCAGGAGCGTTGGTAATTTATACGATTATTCGCTTACTGCCCACATCCTTTGTGGAAACCATGGCGCGCCAGCTGTCCAATCTGCCGGGCTCAAAAAGCTACGATGAACTGCTTGCGCAGCTTAATATGCAGTTTGGTTTTGATACGTCTATTATTGAGGGTTTTTGGCGCTGGCTTAAAGATGCCGTTCGCGGTGAATTTGGTTACTCCTGGAAATTTAACCAGCCTGTTGTAGAAAAATTCAACAGCGTAATTTGGTATTCCATCGTCATTAACATCATTACCTTTATTTTGCAGGCAGTTATTTCAATACCGCTCGGTATTCTTGCTGCTCGCAAACAATACAGCAAAACCGATTATACCGTAACGGTAATTGCTCTTATGGGCATTTCGCTGCCCACATTTTTCCTCGCTTCGCTTTTGAAGTATGTATTTTCTATTAAGCTCGAATGGTTTGACTTATACGGTTTGGTGGGAAGGCTGCACGAGCAGATGACACCATTCCAGCAGCTAATCGACTATGGGCATCACATGGTGCTGCCGGTTTTGACGCTTATGATTCTGAGCATCGGCGGATTGATGCGCTATACGCGTACCAATATGCTTGAGGTGCTCAATTCCGATTATATCCGCACCGCGCGCGCAAAAGGCCTTCCTGAGAAACGCGTTATCAATCAGCATGCATTCAGAAACACGCTCATACCGCTTGTTTCGTATATGTCGTATATGTTGCCGAACATGTTCGGCGGTTCCATGATCACGGAAACGCTCTACCAGATCCCCGGTATCGGATATATTTCCTATATGTCTATTACTGCGGGAGATATACCGTTTACCATGTTCAACATGGTGTTTATCCAGGTACTCACGCAGGTCAGCCTGATTATCGCCGATATTATGTACGCGGTTGTCGATCCGCGTGTCCGGATTAATTGACGGAGGTTCATCATGAGCGAAAAAGATTTAAAAAACAAAGTTTGCAACAATGAGGAAGCCGAAGTCAAGCCCGCTTGCTCACAGGATGGCGATAAGCAGCTTGCGCTCGACGATGCGCGCCGCATTAAGGTGCTCTCACCCGGTATGCTGGTATTTAAACGCTTTGTGCGCAACAAGCTCGCCATTACCGGCATCATCATTTTGATTACCATGTTCGTGTTTTCCTTTATTTGTCCGTTGTTCATGCCGTATTCAGAGTCGCAGGTTTTTAAGCATGATGAGGCGATCTTAAAGGAATACGCAGGCGCAATGGTCAATGAGGAGCTTCGTTACTTCACAAAGAGCGGACGCAGTTTCTCTACAGCTGCGCAAGCGCAGATGGTTCTTGCAATTAACTCCAAGCAAGATATATTCACATCGGGCAGTGATACCTATACCTATGTGAAGGAAGGCGACAATTTCTACGTCATCAACGGCACCGTAAAACTTGCGGATGTAGAAACGTTTGGCGGCAAGTTCACCGTGAAACCCGTCGAAAATTCGGGCTTCACAGCGACCGATGCGTTCACGAAGGCATTAAAAGATGCTTCGGATGCAAAACAGACGACCTTCGATTATGAAGGCACAACCTATGTGATTGGTAAAAACGGCAAAAACTTTACCGTAGGTACCATGGACACAGTGGCGCTTGCGAGCATGTTGGTGTACGATCCGTATACACAAGAAAACTCAGCGCTCACATACGATTACGATTTCCGTTATGCCTCGGAGTCTGCGATTATTAAAAAACAACAGAGCTTTACGTATAACGGTGAGCAGTACAGCATTAAAACCGACGGGGATATTACTATTGGTAAAACCGTTAACGGCAGCGATGTTCCGATCGTATCCGTATCCGACATCCTTGTATCGCCCATTCAAAACGGCATCTTCCTGTCGGTAGACTATAAGTCAGTAGTGCGAGATGCTATCGCGCAAAAACTGAATAAGTTCACCTTTACCGACGAGGCGGGTGTAACAAGCGATTACTCGATGGATCTTGTACACAAAACCTACAACATCAAAACGCTTACCGTCTCAAGGCTCATTACCATGTACGAAGCGCCTTCTAAAGATCATTTTATGGGAACCGACTCCAACGGCATGGATATGCTCGTAAGATTGATGTATGGCGGTCGTGTATCGCTCTTGGTCGGCTTCGTGGTTGTGTTCCTGGAGCTTTTCATCGGCGTTATCGTAGGCGGTATTTCCGGTTATTTCGGAGGTTGGGTGGATATGGTGCTTATGCGCTTTGTGGATCTGTTCAACAGCATTCCCTTCTACCCGATCGTGTTTATTTTAGGTGCTGCCATGGATAGCATGGAGGTTGAAGCGACAGGACGTATCTTCCTTCTTATGGCTGTCTTAGGTATTATGGGCTGGACGGGCATTGCGCGTGTGGTGCGCGGTCAAATACTTTCGCTTCGTGAGCAGGACTTTATGGTAGCCACCGAGGCGACGGGTATCCGAAATTCGCGAAGAATTTTCCGTCATCTCGTTCCAAACGTGATGCCTCTTCTCATCGTCCAGGCTACCATGAGCCTCGGCGGGATCATCATTACGGAAGCTACGCTTTCCTTCCTTGGCTTGGGTGTTAAGTACCCGCTAGCCTCCTGGGGAACCATAATCAACGCCGCAAACAGCATTCACGTGCTTAGAAATTACGGCTTTATCTGGATCCCTGCCGGTATCCTAATCGTGCTTACCGTGCTGGGCTTCAACTTCGTGGGCGACGGTCTTCGCGACGCGTTTGATCCCAAGATGAAAAGGTAGGTGTGCATTATGGCAGTTTTCAATAAAAGTACGAAGTCGAAAAAGGCCAATTATATCTCTGCGAGGGAGTCTCACAGGATATCGCGTGAGAATAGGCGTATTACAAACGCTATCGAAAAGCAGCGCAATCGGAAAAACGTGCCTCCCTCGGAGTATCTGACCGAGATGCGCGACCCGAAAAACGTTGTGGAATTTGACGATCTGCACACGTATTTCTTCACCGATATCGGTACCGTAAAAGCCGTGGACGGTGTAACTTTTGATGTGCCTCAGGGTAAAACCGTGGGTGTCGTCGGCGAATCCGGCTGTGGTAAGTCGGTGACGAGCTTATCGCTGATGCAGCTTGTACAGCGCCCGCAAGGCCAGATTGTTAGCGGCGCAATCCGCGTTAACGCAGGTGATAAGGTATATGATATTGCAAAAACGCCCACAAGCGTTATGGAACATATCAGAGGCAACTATGTTTCCATGATTTTCCAAGAGCCCATGACGAGCCTTAATCCGGTGTTTAGGGCAGGCGCGCAAATAGACGAGGTCATCAAGCTTCATAACCCCGAAATGTCGGATGAAGCTGTAAAACAGCGTACGCTCGAAATG
>JAEWZS010000046.1 GCA_023458355.1 Bacillota bacterium | reverse complement strand
AGGAGCTTGCTATAACCACCGGCAGATCCTTTACAAAAGAGGAGTATAAAAACGCCAACGAGGTATGCGTTATAAGTGAACACCTTGCGGCACAACTCGGGCTCTCCGTGGGTGATACACTCCATTTGGGGCTTTACGGCTCGGTCAATAAGGCACCAGCTTATAAAAGCTACTGGCCATCTTCCGGCTTTACGTACAAGGGCAATTACACCATCGTTGGCCTTTTCAAGGAGACGTTTGGCTACCACTACACCGTTTATGTCCCCGCCAACAAAGAAGCCTGGCTGCCCGCTTCAAGCGAAAGTTATACGCTTGCGCGGCTTCGCCTGAAAAATGGTTCGGCAGAAGCGTTTTTGAAGGAAACAGAAACGCATCTTCTTAACAGCATGCGTTTTACTGTATACGACCAGGGGTATGCGGAAACCGCAGCTGCGCTTAATTCCATGCGCGAAACCGCACAAATACTCACATTTGTTTGCTTGGGCGCAGGATTAGCCATACTGTCGCTGTTCTCACACCTTTACATTTCTAAGCAGAGCGACAATGTGCGTGTCATGCTTGCGCTCGGCACTGGGCGCAGAAGAACCCTTGTGTACCTTGTTTCGGGTGCGCTTTTGATTGCACTTTTATCTGCGGCAGCAGGCGCATTAGCGGGTATCCGCTTTTCCCATACGGTAAACACCTCTGCTTACGAGCGCGCGATTGAAACGGGCACTGTGGACTTCCGCTTCAGCAGCGTCTTTTTAGGCGAAGGCCCGAAGGATTTTGGCGGTGAGATTGATGCAGACCCGATGGTTTGCGTTTATACGGCATGCGGTGTGTTCGCGTTTGCATTCCTTTTGTGTGCCTATACGGCGTTTCGCACCATTTCCTCCGACCGTACGCGAAAAAAGCACAAACGTCCGCGCGGTGCGGGGTTCAAGGCGCTCTCCTTCCCACTAAAGCTAGCGTTTCGCTCCATTGCGCGCGGCAAAGCGCGAAGCTTTGTGGTACCCGTAGTTTCCTTAACTATGGTAGCACTCATGTGCTTGTTCTCGGGCTTCCTTGCAGGCTACCAAACAGAGCTTGAAGACGTATACAACAATATGCCCGTTCGCGCCTACATCACCTCCTACACAGGAAAAAGCCTGGATAAACTTTCGCTGGACAACATTGACCTGTGGCCCATCATGAAAACAGGCTTCATCAAGGAAGCGCACTACACCTCAACACTCCGCTACTCGTTTGATAAGGTGATTCCTGCGTCTGATAGCAGCAATGAAGACGAGTGGAGTGTACCGCTCCCCGCAAGTCAATTCGGGCTTGAGACGCTTGTCGATGCCATCCTTTTCTACGAGAAGCTCATACTCACCAACGACATCGAAACCGTACCCGAGTTTTATTATGAAAAGGATGTGCCCTTTACCTTCCTTGAAGGCCACAGCACGGAGGATTTTAAAAAGGACTACTCCAATGCTGACGACCTCCCTTGTTTGATGAGCACACAATTTATGCAGGAAAACGGCATAAAGCTTGGCGACCATGTACGCATCACCGCGTATTGGCGCTATGTCGCATACGGACAGTTTACCGCTGATGCATATAGCTTTGATCTCTTGGTAGCAGGCTCCTATCCACGGCTTAGCGGGGCTGACAGCATCTACATCCCCTACGGCTTTATCAAGGATTCTGGCATTCTCGCTGATTGGTACTATGTTGAAAACAGCCTTGATGCAGGAGACCTTTCTAACTGGAGACCCTCAAACGAATATGGCTTCACGTCGCAGGCAGCTTATAATCAGTGGGTCAAAACCGTTACCTTCCATCCGCTCATGAAATACAATGCTGTAAACTTTATGCTTACAAACACGCGTGAGCTTGCCGCATTTAAAGATAAGCTTGACGAGCTTGGCTTTTCCACAGTCGGCAAGATTTCGCGCCAGCGCATTTTCCTTGTGATTGAGGATCAAACACTCACAGAAACGGTGAACAACCTCAACCGTCACATCAGCTATATGGAAATCGTCTACAACGCCATGTATGCGCTTTCCATAGGCATCGGATTTGTGGTTTCGTACCTATTGACCAAAACAAGAAGAAGCGAGTTCGCTGTGATGCGAAGTACCGGCGCAGGTGCATTCAGAACCTTTGTGGTGTTCTTTACGGAACAAGCGGTTTTGTGCCTTGTAGGTACGCTTCTTGGTGCCGCAGTGTCGTTATTGATGCCGGGTGGCATGCACGCACTTAGGCTTTACGCCATTATGGGTTACGCACTTTGTTACTGGCTCGGAAGCGCAGTATCTGTTGCAATGATGAACCGCGTCAACGTTCTGTCAATCCTTTCGGCAAAGGAATAGGAGGTTTTTATGGGAATTTTAAGTTTGCGCAATGCCTCGTACACCTACAGAAGCAAGTACCAAACCGTGAAAGCCGTACGCAGTGCGAGCTTTGAATTTGAGCAAGGTACGGTTTACGCCATTGTCGGTAAATCGGGCAGCGGCAAAACGACGCTACTGTCTTTACTTGCGGGGCTTGACCTTCCGACAGACGGAAACGTGCTGTTTGACGGCACATCCACCAAGGAGCTTAACCGCGACCGGTACCGCCGTCAGGATGTGGCGGTGATTTACCAAGGCTTCAACCTATTCCCGCTTTTGACAGTGCTTGAAAACGTGATGTACCCGCTCGAGCTTCAAGGTAATAAAACCGCCGAGGCGAAAAAGCGCGCCATTGAAATGCTCCATGTCGTGGGACTTGTAGATGCACAGTTCAAACGCTATCCTTCCATGCTCTCGGGCGGCGAGCAGCAGCGTGTCGCAATCGCCCGCGCGCTTGCATCCAACGCTAAGGTAATCCTTGCAGACGAGCCTACAGGCAACCTCGATATTGAAAACAGCGGTAACGTAGTGGAAATACTCGTTCAACTGGCGCACGAGAGGAATTGCTGCGTAATCATCGTAACGCACGACCTTGCCGTCAGCAAGCTTGCAGACATTTGCCTGCGTATGCGCGACGGTGTTTTAACCGAGGATAAAACTGCGGAAGAAGCATAAAGCCGCTTTTCAGCAAAGCAAAAGGACGGATCTTTCGGATCCGTCCTTTTATCTTAGTTGTAACTTAAATCTTTACCGTCCAGCCGTAGGGGTCTTCGATGGCACCGCGTTGTATGCCTATGAGCGTATCATACAGCTTTTGTGTAAGCGTGCCGATCTTGCCGCCATTTAGGATGAGGCTCTGCCCTTTATAAAATAGTTCACTCACGGGCGAGATGATGGCCGCAGTACCCGTTCCAAACGCTTCTTTTAGGAGGCCGCTTTCACCCGCCACGTATAGCTCGTCGATAGAAATAGGGCGCTCCTCCACCTTGTAGCCCATGTCCTTTACAAGCTCTAAAACGCTTCTGCGGGTAATGCCGTCGAGTATGCTACCGTCGATGGGCGCTGTGCAAACCGTGTCGCCAAGGAGGAACATCATGTTCATGGCGCCGACTTCCTGCACATATTTATGCTCTACCGCATCGAGCCAAAGTACCTGGCTGAAGCCCTTTTCCTTAGCCTCTTCGGAGGCGCGCAGCGAGGATGCATAGTTGCCGCCGGTTTTTGAGCCGCCAACACCGCCGCGAACCGCGCGTACATAGGAGTCCTCCACATAGATGCGCACAGGCGCAAAGCCTTTTGTATAATACATCCCGGATGCTGCGCAGATGATGTAATATAAGTAGCGTTTGGAGGCGTGAACGCCGAGTTCAGCGCCGTCTGCAATCATAGTGGGGCGAAGGTAGAGCGATGTGCCTTCCATATGCGGCACCCAATCCCGCTCGATGTCCACAAGCTTTTTCATGACTTCCACGTTAAAATCGGGGTCAATCTCGGGCATCACCATGCGGTGCGCGCTTTTGTTGAGGCGTACTGCGTTGTCGCGCGGGCGGAAAAGCTGTATGTCGTTATTTGGTGTACGGTAAGCTTTCAGACCTTCGAATATCTCCTGCGCGTAATGCAGCACTGCCGAAGCGGGGTCGATCATGAGCTTGGTATAAGGCTGTATGCGCGCGTCGTGCCAGCCTTTTCCCTCGTCGTATTCCATGAGAAACATATGATCCGTAAACACCTTGCCAAAGCCGAGCCCGCTTTCATCCGTGGGCTTTTCTTTAAGCTTCACTGCTTTTATAATCTCAATCTCCATGTTGTTCCACTCTCCCCTTTACGGATTTACACAGCGTGCGCCGCGCCTGAGTGCCTCAATGTTAAGCTCTACAAGGTTTGCCTTGGGTCCAGTGAATATATGCGCAAGCATTTCGCGGATGGTCTCGACCTTCAATACCTTGGTCGCTTCGATGTACGCACCAAGCATAACCATGTTGGCAACACGATCGTTTCCAAGCTCTCTTGCTATGTCGTTACAGGGCACATAATAGGCTGTAATATCGCTCCTTGTGGCCTTTACCTCGATGATGGAGCTGTTCACAAACAGCAGCCCGCCCTGAACAAGAGATCCTTCAAACTTCATAAGCGACGGCTTATTCATGGCAATAAGCTCCGTGCTGTCAATTACCACAGGGGAAATGACCAGCTCGCTCGAAAGCACCACATTGCAGTTGGCTGTACCGCCGCGCATTTCGGGGCCGTAGGAAGGCAGCCATGAAACATTCACGCCCTCTTTCATGCCTGCTTCTGCGAGCGTCTTGCCCATGGCCATAACACCCTGACCGCCAAAGCCGCTGATGATGATGTTGTGAAGCATTTTATTTCACCTCCGCCGTAATATCGCGGTATACACCCAACGGATAATAGGGGATCATGTTTTCCTTGAGCCACGTGATTGCGTTGAGCGGCGTTTTCCCCCAGTTGGTGGGACAGGTGGAGAGAAGCTCCACGAAGGTGAAGCCAGCACCGTCCATCTGCAGTTGAAATGCCTTCTTGATGGCGCGCTTTGCCTTGTTGATGTTCGGGATATCCGTCAGCGTGCAGCGCTCGGCATAGGCCGTGCCGTCAAGGGTAGACAGAAGCTCCGCCATGCGGATGGGCATGCCCATAAATTCCTTCTGGCGGCCGTAGGGTGCGGTGGTAGCCTTTTGCCCAACGAGGGTAGTGGGTGCCATCTGCCCGCCCGTCATGCCGTAAATAGCGTTGTTGATAAATATCGTTGTGAACTTTTCGCCGCGCATGGCCGCATGGACGATTTCCGCCGTGCCGATGGAGGCAAGGTCTCCATCGCCCTGATAGGTGAACACCGGATGATCGGGTAGCACGCGCTTAATGCCAGTTGCGACGGCCGGTGCACGCCCGTGTGCGGCTTCCATCATGTCACAGCGGAAATAATCGTACGCAAACACCGAACAGCCTACCGGGCTTATGCCGACAGTCCTGTCGGTAATATTGAGCTCTTCAAGCACCTCCGCCACAAGCTTATGCGCAACACCGTGCGTACAACCAGGGCAGTAGTGCATTTCCTTATCGGTGAGCGCTTTGGATTTTTCATATACGATTGCCATACTTACCTCCCTAACTGCTTAAGCGCAGTCTTCGCCACATCGGCAGGGGTGGGTATCACGCCGCCTGCAGTGCCGATAAAGCCGACGGGCTTTGCACCGTTAACACCGATGCGAACATCATCTATCATCTGCCCGAGGCTCATTTCCACCGCAACGACCGCCTTGACATTCGCCTTTGAGGCGACCTCGTAAAGGCGCTTATACGGGAACGGCCAAAGCGTGATGGGGCGGAACAGACCGGCCTTAACGCCCTGCTTTTCTAAAAGCTGCATCGCAGCGCGCGCCACACGTGAGGGTGTGCCGTAGGCTACAAACACGATCTCTGCGTCTTCTATATTCGTCTCTTCAAAACGCACCTCGTTTTGCTCGATCAAAGCGTACTTCTCGGCGATGCGAAGGTTGTTGTCGTAGCATAAATCGGGATCTATAAACAAAGAGTTGATGACATTATGTTTACGATTGCTTACATCCCCCGTCGCTGCCCATGTCTTTTCGGGTAAAACACGTTTTTTGGGTTCGTGCCACTCGATAGGCTCCATCATCTGTCCGATCATGCCGTCTGCAAGAACCATAACGGGGTTGCGGTATTGGTCGGCAATGTCAAATGCTTCCTGTGTGAAATCCACAGCTTCTTGAATGGTAGCGGGTGCTAAAACCACGGTGCGGTAATCGCCGTTGCCACCGCCGCGTGTGGCTTGAAAATAATCTCCCTGTGCTGGCTGAATGGTACCCAAACCAGGTCCGCCGCGCATGACGTTCACAATGACCGCCGGAAGTTCCGCACCTGCGAGATAGCTTATGCCCTCCTGCTTGAGGCTGATTCCCGGGGAAGACGAGGAGGTCATTACCCTTGCACCGCAGCCCGCCGCACCATACACCATGTTGATAGCTGCCACTTCGGACTCTGCCTGCACGAAGCTGCCGCCTATTTGCGGCAAGCGCATGGCCATATACTCCGGGATTTCATTTTGCGGCGTGATGGGATAGCCGAAGAAGAACCTGCAGCCGGCTTTAATGGCCGCCTCCGCGATGGCTTCGTTGCCCTTCCACAATTCCTTTTCCATTTTGGTCAGATCCTTTCCACGGTAATTACGGAATCCGGACACATACGCGCGCAATTGCCGCATGCGATGCACAAAGACATATCGCTCACCGTTGCGGGGTGATAACCCTTCTTATTGGTTGCGCTCATGTCGATGACGACGATCTTTTTCGGGCATACTGCGGTGCAAAGCTCACAACCCTTGCACCTATCCCTGTCAAACGTTACCCTTCCGGCCATACTTGCCTCCTAAAGCACATTTGGTATTGGTTTATAATACGGGGGAATTCTCATTCCCAAGGTTTTTTCATGTGGAGCGTCAGCGGAAAGC
>JAEWZS010000045.1 GCA_023458355.1 Bacillota bacterium | reverse complement strand
GAAAATTCTCCGTCGGGATCGATATCCACATAGTGCATAAAGCTATCCTTGGCGCGCACATACTCCTGCATGCCTAAAAAATTGCAGCCCATGCCGAAATAGCACTCGCTCGGGCGTTCCTTTTCCTCATAGAAGAATGTCAACAATACTCTGTTGGATTCCTCATAGCGCCCCATTTCCGTGAGCGTTTCAGCTATGGCAAGCCTTATCTCCTCATTTTGCGGGTCGCGTTCGAGCGCGAGGCGGTAGTTTGCCATCGCATCGAGCAGATTGTTCTGATCGAGCTTATTTAGCCCGCGGCGAAAGAAATACTCCCCCGTCCTCTCGAACTTAAGTATCTTTCCTTTATTGAAAGGTATGCGATTTTTCACTTGATCCGGCATGTATGCTTCCTTATATCCCCTTTGAAACGCAATCATCGCAATGGAAGATTCTAAATCCAATACCTATAACCATCACGGTCTGATATGGAATCGGCCCCTACTTGGTTTGTGACTCCTCAAGCAGCGCACGCAATTCCGTCTCGTTAAAATCGTAGGCGGTGTTGCAGAAATGGCAGTTGAGCGTGGCCTTACCATCGGTATTAATGAGATCGGTCAGCTCCTCTTTACCAAGGCTAATGAGCACGCGCTCAAGCCGCTCACGGCTGCAGTCGCACAAAAAGCGCGGCGTAAGGGTTTCCGTTTTCTCTATAGTAAGCCCCGCGAGCATCTCTTGCAAGGATTCTTCAAGGGTAAGTCCGTTTTCCAATAGAACGCTCAGCTTCTCAATACTCTGAGCATGGTTCATGATAAGATCTATATTCTGCTCCGGACAGCCGGGCAGCGGCTGTATCATAAGCCCACCTGCCGACAGCACTTCACCGCTTTCGCCGTTTACCCGAACACCGAGGTACACAAGAGACGGCGTCTGCTCGCTGATTGTAAAGTACCGTGCAAAATCCTCCGCAATCTCGCCCGAAACGAGCTCGCTGCGTCCCACATAGGGCTCCTTCATGGAAAGATCACGCACAATCGTAAGGTCGCCAAACCAGCCGACTGCCATGGATACATCGAGCTTACCGTTTGGTGCAAGCGGGAGTTCGAGTTCCGGGTTCTCGATATAGCCCTTTACTAAGCCGTTAGGCCGCGCGGTGCACACGATGTTGCCCGCAGGCCCGCCGCCCTTTATAATAGCCGTAAGCCTGTCATTCTCGTTTTTTAGCTCCATGCTCATCATAGCAACGGCCATGAGCGTTCGCCCAAGCGCTGCTGTACATACGCGTGAGGTAGAATGCACCTTATGCGCTTCCTCCACAAGTTCCTTACCGTCAATCGCTGTGAAACGCATGGTTCTATCTAAAAGTAGTCCTTTTATGATAACGTCGTTTGTCATGAATTCTCCTTATTTAGCTTTTGTGCGCAACGAACTGTAGGCGTTGCGTGTTTTTTATCGGTGCATCGCGCGTGAAGGCGTCGTAAACCTCTATTTTCGTAAACCCGGCAGCATTGAGTGCTTTTAGAAGCTCACTTTGGGTGTGCGCGCGCTGTATATGCGTTTCCGTAAACCGTTCGTATAGCTCGCCGTTTTTTACAAAAAAACTGAGCTCCATCTCGATCAAGCGGCTTTTCGGATCGTAGCAGTTTTTCCAAACATAGGCAAGTTCGCCGTCGTCATACCCCAAACTGCTTAAGCCGAGCGTTTTAGAAAGCTTATACTGCGAGGAAACATCGAACAATAGCAACCCGCCATCGTTAAGTGCAAGGTACGCACTTGTAAAAAAGCGTCGTACTGCGTCCATAGAGTTTAGATAGTTTACCCCATCGCATGCTGAGACCACCGCGTCCACACGCTTATGGAGCGCTAAAGAACGCATATCCTGCTGAACAAAGGGTATCTTTAAACCCGCTTCTCGTGCTTTTACAGACGCCACACGAAGCATTTCCTCGGAAATATCTATGCCCGTAACACTATATCCCATGCGCTTTAGGCGCAAGGTTATCTCACCCGTACCGCATGCACACTCCGCAACCGATGCTTCGCTTTGCGGTAAAAAGGATGCGATATACTGTGCCCAAAGGCCGTAATCCACATCCGCCATAAGCGCGTCATACACATTGGCAAAGCGATCGTATTGCATTAGATACTCTTCCTTTCATGGCATACTATTTTACCCGATGCTTAGTATAGAAGCAATACAATACCCGCTTTCGTCACGGTAGGTTTGCATTTTTTATCCTTAACGGAATTTTGATGGTATAAAAATTGCGGCAGGCCCCTGCATTGCACCCGTATATGCATAGGTATCCGCATCCACGAGGCCGCTTACAAGAAGCGTACCGTCCGTAGTCAACGCAACCGTGGAGCGGGCCCCGCCGTAGACCGCGATGATATTTTCCCATTCGCTTGTAAGATACTGCCCGTAATCGTTGCTGCCCGAAAAGGAGGTTGAAACGACTTTACCCGCATCCGTAAGGCCTATCGTGTTATAGTCGCCCGTAGCAATCATTACAACATCCTGCCACTGAGACACATTCAACTGGTTTTGCAGATTGCGTCCTGCGGCAACCACGGTACCGTCTGCACGAAGGCCTACAATTAACTGCCGCCCTACAGCGATATGTACGATATTCTCCATGGACCAGTCGATATCGCATTGGCCGTATTCGTTGTCGCCGACAACGAATACGCGTCCGTCATCGGTCAAAGCTGCCGTGTTCCAACCTCCTGCGGCAATCTCTATTGCGTTATGCCAATTTTCAACCTCGCATTGGCCGTGTGCGTTTTCCCCCGTTGCGA
>JAEWZS010000044.1 GCA_023458355.1 Bacillota bacterium | reverse complement strand
GAGTTAAACGACGGTTGGGCGGAGTATCGTGAAGGAAAGACAAGCTTTGAAAACGAGATTGCAGACGCAAAGGCAAAACTAAGAAAAGGCAGCAGGCAATATGAGGAAGGGCTTAAGGAATATGAGGCGGGTCTTTTAGAATACGAAAGCTCGATGCAGGATGTAGCCTTGCAGTTAAATCACGCCGAGCGCAAATTGCGCCAGGGAACAGCACAGTATCAAAGCGGCCTTGCCTCGTATGAGCAAGCGGCGCAATATCAAAACGCGCTTAGCGTAGCACTGGGAAGTAGCGAAACTGCTGATACACCGGCGTTAATCGGCGCTCTCGCACCTGCCGCAGTGGCAATCAATCCGCAGCTTGCATCCGCACTATACGCCTATTCGGGCGGATACATATCTTACGACCAAGTGTCGCAAGCCGTAAACGGCTTTCAAGTTTCCTTAGCGCAAAATAAGCAGCAGCTTGATGCGGCAAAGCAAGAGCTCGATCGCGGTACAGCACAGTTGAATGCCGCAAGGCAAGAGGCAAACGCGCAGTTAAGCGAGGCTAAACAAAAGCTCGACGAGGCAAAGCAAGAGCTCGACGAAGCGAAAGAGACGCTTGCAAAAAACGAAAGGAAGCTTAAAAAAGCAGAGCGTGAAGGTCAAACGGAGCTTGACGATGCCAAAGAGAAGTTGTTCGACGGCGAAAAAGAATATGCCGACGGCAATGCGGAGTACGTTAAAAAAAGCGCGGAAGCTACAGTTGAGCTTCGGGATGCACGAGAGGATATCTCGGATGGTGAGCAGGCGCTTCGTGACCTAAAGATTCCTGAATGGTATGTGTTGGATCAGGATGAAAACTTGGGCTTTAACAGCTTCGAGCAAGATGCGGAGCGAATGGACGCTTTAAGCCAAGTGGTACCCGCTGTGTTCTTTCTCGTTGTGGCCTTGGTCGTTATGACCTCCATGACAAGGCTTGTGGACAGCGACCGCTCCCAAATCGGCACGCTCAAATCAATCGGCTATTCTAAGGCTGCCATCGCCATGAATTATTTGCTTTATGCGGCAACAGCGTCCATTTTGGGTTGTGCATTGGGTGCGCTTTTCGGTCCTGTGCTGTTTCCGCACATCGTATTTGATGCTTACACAATCATGTACACGCTTCCTGAGCTTAAAATACAATACGATTTTACACTCATGGTGCTTTCGGTGCTCGTCACAGTCTTGAGCGCCGTGCTGCCCGCGTATCTCGTATGCCTCAAGAGCCTTAGAAGCGTGCCCGCGGAACTCATTCGCCCGCAGTCGCCAAAGCCGGGCAAGCGCATTTTACTTGAACGCATTCCATTTTTATGGAAGCGTGTTAGCTTTAGTGAAAAGGTGGCGCTAAGAAACCTGTTCCGCTACAAAAAGCGTCTGTTGATGACCGTTTTTGGCGTTGCTGCGTGCACGGCGCTGATGTTTACGGGCTTTGGGCTCAATGACGCCATCAAACTTATCATTCCCAAGCAGTTTGAAGAACTTCAGCTTTACGACATGAAGCTTACTCTGAACAAGGATCTTTCAGATGCTGATTTTAGGCGCCTTTACAAGGCACTCCAGCTCGAGCCGAACATAGCGCTGAGCGCACCTATCGCACAAAAAAATATGGACGTAACGGAGAACGGAGCCATTGTGACCGCCGTGCTCACCTCTCCTTTGTCGCAGGAGGCATTTAACGAGGTCTTATGCTTGCGTGAGCGCGAAAGCAAAACGCCGCTTACGGTCGGCGACGATGGTGTTATCATAACCGAGAAGCTTGCAGACATACTTTCGGTCGGTATGGGAGATTCCTTTACGGCTGTCGACGGTGACGGAAAACGCTTTACCTTTACGGTAAGCGGAATCGCAGAGAACTATTTGGCGCATTACATTTACATAAGCCCCGGGCTTTACGAAAGGGTGTTTCATGAGCCCGCAAAAGAAAATGCTTTGCTCTTGCGTCTTTTGAACACCGAAGGTGTAACAGAGCTATCCGAGCGGCTTTTAAATTTGGACGGCGTTAGCGCCGTAACATCTTCAACCCTTGCTCGAAGCAATATGCAAAAGGTGATGAACGCAATGAACACCATCATATGGGTGCTCATAATCTCTGCAGCAGCACTGGTGTTCGTGGTGCTGTTTAGTCTCAATACCATTAATCTTGAGGAGCGCTCGCGCGAGCTCGCTACTTTGAAGGTGCTCGGTTTTTTCAACAAGGAGCTCGCAGCCTACCTCTACCGCGAAAACGTGTGGCTTACCTTGCTCGGCATCGGTGCGGGGCTTTTGATGGGCGTGGGACTTGAGCGTTACGTGCTTATTACAACCGAGGTGAATATGATGATGTTCAGCCGCGACATTCTCCCAAATACCTACCTTTATTCCGCAGTACTGACGCTTCTTTTTGCCATGCTCGTGAATCTTTTTATGCTCGGGCATTTTAAAAAGATTGACATGGTATCCTCACTCAAGAGCGTGGAGTAAGGTAATGGCAGCCTAGGTTTTCACACAGAATTTCTACTAGCCAAAACATATCGAACATTTTAGAACGTAAAAGCGGCCCCGGTGAACCGGAGCCGCTTTAGACTTGTTTCTTACTTATTACGCATCGACGTTTTCCTGCGCTTTCTTTTTCGTGTGTGCAGCGATTGCCATCACTGCGCCAACCGCGAATATAAGAAGCTGCCAGATGGAGTATTTATCCCAGATATCCAAGCCCTTGAGCGGCTGGGTGAGGAAGAAGAATGCTACACCTCCTGCGGCGGCGATGAGGGAGATCACTTTGGTGCCGGTGCGCTTGAAGCTGCTTTCTTCTTTTCCGGTCTCCTCATCCTTCTTAGACTTCTTGAGCAGCATGAGGACCGCACCAACCACGGTAAGCACCATGGCAATAAGGTTCACGAGCGTCAAAACGTCCGCAGTTTCGGGCTGTGCCGCAAGCGGTACTTCCTCATCAGGAATCTCCGTAAGGCCGGCGTCGGGTGAGGGATTCAAGGGTGTGCTCTCCTCGGGGATGGTTGTGAGCTCCGGCGTCGGGCTCGCGGTAGGTGCGGGTGTGGTTGTAGGCGCGGGTGTCACCACGGGAGCCGGTACGGCCGGTGGGACAGGCGTCACAATCGGGGTTGGGGTTACAGTCGCCGGGATGAAGTTAATCGTCCATGTCGCGGTGTAAGTCCTGTCGCCCGTGCTTCCGCTTTCGATCGTTATACTGTTGGTATTGGTGCTAAGGCCTGTTCCGGTCCAGCCGTTAAAGGTATAGCCGGGCCTTGTCGGGTTTGTGATGGTAAAGGTCGGTGTTTCAACACTAAACGTTGTAACGTTGGGGTTGGTCGTCGCAAAGCTTGAGCCCGCGAGACCGGCGTAGGTGATGGTGTACTGGTTTAACTGCCATATCGCATACAGCGTTACATTGCCGGTGGTTGCGTTGATGGCGTTACCTTCTGTACCTGCCGCAATACTTGCTGTCGCTGCACTTCCATCTTTATCCCAACCGAGGAACGTGTAGCCGAAACGATTGATATCGCCCTGCGAAGCTGCGGTGAATGTGGTCTGCGGGCTGATGCCGCTGTAAAGGTAGGTGTCTACGGGGGTCGTGCCGCTGCCACTGTTTAGGTCGTAGGTGACGCGGAATTCGTCTTTATCGGCAACGCCGTCACGATCCGTATCTTCCTCCCAGACAGCTGTGAAGGTCCTATCGCCCGTGCTGCCTGAGGAAATACC
>JAEWZS010000043.1 GCA_023458355.1 Bacillota bacterium | reverse complement strand
GATGCGGTGGATAAAAACGAGGAATCCTATCGTGTGGTGCTTGCACCGCGCGGCGAGCCTTTGAGCGTAAACCTTGCAAAAGAGCTTGCGCAAAAGGAAAGACTTCTGTTTCTGTGCGGGCATTACGAGGGCATAGATGAGCGCTCCATGGGGAAGATGCACAAAGAAGTATCTATCGGCGACTATGTGCTAACAGGCGGCGAGCTGCCTGCGATGGTCGTAATCGACTGCGTTTCGCGGTTTATTCCGGGGGTATTGGGGAGCGAGGAATCAGCACAGGAGGAATCGTTTTCCGAAGGGCTACTAGAGTACCCGCAGTACACCCGCCCATCGGATTTCCGAGGGGAGACCGTTCCTGACGTGCTTCTAAACGGTAACCACGCAGCCATCGCGAAGTGGCGAAGAGAACGCTCGATTGAGACAACTCTCAAAAACCGCCCCGAGCTCTTGGAGTCAGTTACACTATCCAAGGCTGAAAAGCTGTTTTTGGAAAGCTTGAAAACGGGCGAAAAGCCCGAAAAATAAGGCGTTTTTTCGCCTTGCAAACACAAATATCGTATGTTATAATGGCGCTTGTGACAACGGACGGTCCAATGTGAGCAGTTGAATCGCTTTCACGAACGTCTATGAGGAAGGAGAAGACAATAATGTCTGACATCATCAGGGAACTTGAAAAAGAACAACTGCGCACCGACCTGCCCAAACTACAGGTGGGCGATACTGTCCGCGTATTCGTGAAGGTTATCGAAGGCACGCGCGAGAGGCTCCAGAACTTTGAAGGGGTCGTCACCAAAATACAGGGCGGCGCCGTGCGCAAATCCTTTACCGTCCGTAGAATTTCCTACGGCGTGGGTGTGGAGCGTACATTCCCGTACAACAGCCCCCGTATCGGCCGCATCGAAGTACTCCGCCACGGTAAGGTCCGCAGAGCGAAACTCTTCTATCTGCGTAAACTCTCCGGCAAGGCCGCGAAGATCGTGGAACGCATCGAGGAAAAATAAGTTTTTCGTATTAAGAGGCAAAGCCCCTGCCGCCGGTTTGAAACGGCCGCGGGGGTTTCTCGATATAGAAGAATGTTAAAGGGTGATTGAGTTGCAGATAAATTGGTACCCGGGGCATATGGCGAAGGCTCGCCGTATGTTGTCAGAAAACTTAAAGCTCATCGATGTGGTGGTCGAGCTCGTGGACGCACGCGCACCTCTCGCTACGCGGAATCCTGATTTTGATGATCTATTTGCTGCGAAGGACAGGGTTGTGGTACTCAATAAGAGCGATCTCGCCTCACCGGAGGGCAACAAACTTTGGGTGGAGCACTATAAAAAGGAAAATATAAAGGCGGTGGAATTTGTTTCGACCGCACCGAATAAGCGCGGTGCAGCGGTGGCACTCATTGAGAACGCAGCAGCCGAAAAGGTGAAAAGAATGCGCGAAAAGGGCGTTAATAAAACCGTGCGCGCCATGATTGTCGGCATTCCAAACGTGGGAAAATCCACCTTCATCAACCGCATTGCAGGTGTGAATCGTGCACAAACGGGGGATAAGCCTGGTGTAACGAAGGGCAAGCAATGGGTGAAGATTACGCCGTATCTCGAGCTTATGGATACCCCTGGGCTTCTTTGGCCCAAGCTCGAAAATGAGGTTTTAGCGCGCCATCTTGCTTACATAGGCTCCATTAACGACGAGACGATGGATGTAGAAACACTTGCACAGCATCTTCTTATCGATCTTAACAAGCTTTGTCCGAATTTACTGTCCGAGCGCTATAAAAAAATTGAGCCTGAAACGCCAAATGAGGCACTACTTGAGGCGGTAGCCAAAAGCCGGGGCTTTGTTGTGCGCGGCGGTGGGTATGATACCTTACGCGCAGCCAGGATTGTGCTCGACGAGTACCGCGGCGGCAAGATAGCCCGCGTCACACTCGAGTCACCGGACTTTTTAATCGGAGCGGAGCATGGCTAAAGCAAAGGAAGCCGAAAGGCTGTATGCTATCACTGCCTTCGAGCGTTCCTACTGGGAAAAGGGTATTTTTCCGGCGGGTATGGATGAAGTAGGGCGCGGGCCTCTCGCAGGGCCGGTTTACGCCGCCTGCGTGATGCTGCCGCAAGATACTCTTATTGAAGGCGTGAATGACTCAAAAAAGCTTTCCGAATTGAAGCGCGAAGCACTGTACCCGATTATTAAAGAACGCGCCATAGCTTTTGGTATTGGTACGGCAGATGAACAAGAAATCGACGGACTCAACATTCTAAATGCAACCAAGCTCGCCTTTCAAAGGGCATATCAAAGCATGGCATTTCCTTGTACAACGATATTGGTGGACGCTGTGAAAGGCCTCATGATTGACGCAGAACAGGTGCCGCTCATCCATGGAGATGCGATAAGCTACCTTATTGCGGCGGCTTCCATACTCGCCAAGGTGGAACGTGACAACTATATGAAGGAGCTTGATGCGCTTTACCCGCAATACGGTTTTAAGGAGCATAAGGGTTACGGAACCAAAAAGCATATCGAAGCGTTAAAGAAATATGGGCCCTGTCCTGCGCATAGAAGGAGCTTTATCGGGAATTTCTGTGAGGGCAAGAATGAACGCTAAACGTACTTTAGGGAATGCGGGGGAGGATGCCGCTCTTAAGTATTTAAAAAAACATGGCTATGCGCTTATGACGAGGAATTACCGCGCGGAGCGTTGCGAGATAGACCTTATCATGCGTGACGGTAAAACCGTTGTGTTTGTGGAGGTGAAGGCGCGCACAGGCGACCGCTATGGCCTTGGGCGGGAAGCAGTGACAGCTGTAAAACAAGAGAATATACTTCGCGCGGCCAAGCACTACCTTATGAAAAACAGGCTTTTTCAATCTCCCGTACGATTTGATGTGGCCGAGTTTGACGCTTCAACGGGTACGGTCGTGCATATCGCAAACGCGTTTGGCGAATAACACAAATCGTATAATTTAAACTTTTCTTGGCAATATGTGCCAACATGGAAAGTTATGGTATCATATTGGTTAGTATCTTTAGTACGTATGAGTTGAGGTTCTAAACGCTATGCGAAGGCTTTTTGCCGCATTGGCTGTCATTGTATTGGTATTTACGCCGATAGTCTCCTCCCTTGCAGAAAACGAGCTTGCTTATAACGGAAGCTTTTTAGAGTTGAATGAGGAAAGCGCGCTTCCGGAGGGTTGGTTTTTTGAAGCGTGGTATGATACCGATGAGGACAGGCTCGTTGAAACGATTGCTAAAGAGGAAGGCAATCTCGTACATATCGCCAACTACATCGAAAACGACGTTAGGCTTTGCCAAACCATTGCGGTGAAGCCCGAATCCTATTATCTTTTATCCTGTGATATTAAGGCTGTAAATGTGGAAGGCGGCGCGGGAGCGAACATTTCCGTACGGGATTCGTTTGCATACGCCGCAGCGCCGTATAACGCCACAGAATTTACACGCATTACACTTGCGGGAAAAACCGGCAGCGATCAAGAGACACTAACCGTATGCATACGCTTGGGCGGGTACAGCGAACTATCGACAGGCGATGCATATTTCTCGAATTTCAGCCTTCTGAAGCTTACTGCTGCGCCTGCGGGAGAGATTGCGGATTTTTCACCTGTTGTCGCACAGGGAAATGTTGGGGATGAAACATCTGACAAAGGTAAGGTGCCTTTTATAGGCCCTATGATACTTTCGGCTGCACTTTTCGGCATATTTTTTGCGCTTTTGTATAAACGTTATTTTGTTCGCCGCCCGCTTAACACGAACGAAGACGATAAAAATGCTGCACCTTTGATAGCAATTCTTATGCTGTGTGCGTTACTTTTTCGCACGCTGCTTTCCTTTGTGTTTTTCGGACACCCAACAGACATTGCATGCTTCATGTCATGGTCAAACAGCATGGTGGAATACGGCCCGTCGGGTTTTTACGAGCTGGCCGGCTTTGCGGATTATCCACCCGGCTACATGTATATTTTATGGTTGATGGGGCTTATAGCGCGGCTTTTCAACCTGTCGTACGGCAGCGCTGGTTTTGCGCTTTTGGTTAAGCTTCCGTCGATTGTTGCTGATCTTGCCGCCGCATACATCGTCTATAAGCTTGCCAAAAAACGTTTTACACTGAAAACCTCACTCCTTCTTGCGGCACTTGTGGCGTTTAACCCCACGATGGCGTTTGTATCTGGCGCGTGGGGGCAGATCGATCAACTTCTTGCGCTTGGACTGCTTGCGGTCATATGGCTGTTCCTTGAAAAGAAAATCGTATTGGCAGGGCTTGTATATGGGCTTGTGATTTTATTAAAACCACAGGCGCTCATGGCCGGGCCGTTAATTGCCGTGGCGTATTTTGCCTATCTTAAGGATTTTGGCTTCAAGAATATTGTAAAGGTCATAACAGCGGTACTTGGTGCGCTTGCGGTAATCGTACTGTTTGCGCTGCCCTTTACAGGTAACCAGGAACCGTTCTGGCTCCTCGATAAGTATTTTTCCACAGCGACCTCATACCCCTACGCGAGCGTGGAGGCGTTTAATCTTTTCGCGCTGTTTGGCGGTAACTGGAAAAGTGTTGATAGCACATTCCTCTTTTTCAGTTATGGCACATGGGGTACGATATTCATTCTTGTAAGCGTTGTGTTTGCGTCTGTGCTTTATTTAAAGGGACGAGAGCGCGAACCGCACGCCCTCACATTAAGCGCGGCATTTTTAATCGCAGCGCTATTCACTCTTGGGCAATACATGCATGAAAGGTATCTGTTCCCAACACTTTTGCTTCTTCTCGTTGCGTTTACCCAATATAAGGACAAGCGCTTAATCGGCGCGTATGGCTTCCTTTCTGTCTCCATGCTGTTAAATGTCTTGGCGGCATTCGTAATCGTGGATCACCAGTACGCACGCGGCACGGAGTATGACGCATTGACGCTTGCAGGCTCAGCACTCAATGTTGCGGGCTTTATCTACCTGACGGTCGTTTGCGCGAAAATTTGCTTAAAAGGCGATATTATAGAAGCACAGACGGGGGAGCCTCTCATTAAGGAATTATCTTTGCAAAAACCTCTTCAAAAGCAGCGATTCAGAAGAATCGATTATCTTCTTTGCTGGGGGCTTACCGCTGTTTATGCGGTTATAGCGCTACTAAACCTAGGCACAATGCAGGCACCCGAGACCGTTTGGAAAGGCCAGAAAAACGATACGGTGAAGCTTAGTTTACAAAGCGAAACCGCTTTAAGCGATATCCGCGTATTTGGAGGTCTATACGACGGTACTGTCTCGATTGCTGCGTCAGACGGAACAACGCTTACCTATCAGGAAGACAACGGTGA
>JAEWZS010000042.1 GCA_023458355.1 Bacillota bacterium | reverse complement strand
CATGAAACCATGCCGCCCTACAATGGACGACGTTGTCCGAGTTTGTGTTTTCGTGAACCTGCTGTCATTTCGAGCAACGCGAGAAATCCCCTTTGGGCTATCACCAAAGCATCGGGCCATATCGTAGAACACACGGCGGCATGAAATCATACCGCCCTACAGGGAAAAACTCCGGGGCATACCGCGCATCCCGTGAAGTGGCTGTGCCTTCGTGTTCCCTCTGTCATTTCGAGCGACCTCCGAGCGGGAGACGCCCTACGCCACTAGCCTGCGGGCGTCGAAGCGAGAAATCCCCCAGGACTTTCGCCATAGCAACAGCACCTGGCGTGAAATACGCGGCGGCATGAGATCATGCCGCCCTACCGGGAGTAAACCTATTTAATTGCAGGAACTAGGCGTTTTTTGTGCAATAAAAAGGCGCATCCCAAAAATGGAAATGCGCCTGGTTTTTGTAAAATCGCTTGTTATTTCACCTTGATGTAAATAAGATGCGAGCCGTTTTCGCCCGACTTAACGCTTTTAATCTCGAAAATACCGAGGGATTTTATGAACAGCGTGAGCTTTGGATACCCGAAGTTTCTTACGTCAAAATCCGGATAGCGCTTCACGAGAAGGTTGCCGATGGTGCCGATAAACATCCAGTCATCCTCGTCTGAATTGTCCTCAACAATGAGCTTTATGGCGTCCTTAATGGTTTCAATATCTGTCTGCGGTTCGCCACCCTCCGGCTTAGGCAATTCCGTGCTCCCGCAAGGCTTTAAAACCTCTTCCTTGGGGCTTGGGAGCGCGGCTTTGGGTGCAGGCTTTACTTCCTGTTTCTGCTGGTTTTTCCGCTCCTCCTGCTTCCTTGCGCTTTGCGCCTTTCGCTCGGCTGCGGCAAGGATATCGAGGTATTTAAACATGTCGCAGGCCTTAATGAAGGAGTTGGGGGTTTTCTTCTCACCCATGCCCACCACCATCATGCCCGATTCGCGAAGCCGCGCGGCGAGGCGCGTAAAATCGCTGTCGGACGATACAAGGCAAAATCCGTCCACCTGCTCCGAATACAGTATGTCCATAGCGTCTATAATCATGGCCGAGTCGGTAGAGTTTTTGCCTGTCGTGTAGCTGTACTGCTGAATGGGCAGTATGGAGTTATCAAGCAGCACCGTTTTCCACGAAGCGAGCGTGGGTTTTGTCCAATCCCCATAAATACGCTTATAAGTGGCGATACCGTCCTTTGATATCTCGTTTAAAATTATCTTTATGTATTTATCGGATACGTTGTCCGCATCAATCAGTACCGCAAACTTTTTTTCGCTTGCCATAGTACCCCCTTCGGCTGCTGCCGCATGAATGCGGCCTGTTATAGTTCAGTATAACATATTTATGGAAAATGCAAACACCTGGGGTTTACTTATGGAAATGAAATAAATTATTTTATATCTCCATTTTGCTCTGTCTTTTAAATTTTATTTCAATATGATATGCTTTTAGCAATATGGCTTACAACGATTCTATTGTATCTTGGGGGGGTGGAAACATGGAAATCAATACGACTGTCGTTTACACCGACAAGATTCTTAAGGATTTCATTCAATTTAAAATGTTTCGCGGTAAATACTATAAAGCGATTCGCGTGCTGTTTCGAGCATTGGGCCCTTTGCTTATTCTTGTGGGCATCTATTTTTTTATCATCAAGCCATATATTGCTATCATCAAGCAAATTATTGCACCTGAAACGATTCCTTTGAATCCCTCCAATCTGCCGTCCACATATATATTTTTATTTGGCCTCTTTATAACGGTTTATGTATATCTTACCCCTGGGCAGACTTTAAGAAGGTCGCAGAAAACGTTTGGGACGATAAACCGATATGTGTTTTACGAGGCAGAATTCCATACCGAGATGCAATCCGTGCAAGCAACGAGCTCTTCACAGATAAAATACTGCGCACTGCAGTCCGTATATGAAACAAACGAGTATATTTACCTATTTATCAACGCAGGCACGGGGTTTATCGTTGAGAAAAGGGACCTCCCATCCGGTACGGTACCGGAACTACGTTCGGTTCTTTCCAAACAAGTGAAAAAATATGTCGTGTGCAAGGGTACGCGTGACTTAAACATAACATAGAGGGTTAAGTATGCCAGCTGTGTACATGATTTATGCTTTTAGCAACATATCAATCAATGATTGTGTATGTAACTTAGGGAGGATATAGATATGGGAATCAACGCGACAATCATTTATACCGAAAAAATGATAAAGGAGTTTATTCAGTTTGCATTGTTTCGGGCCAAGCATTCTAAAGTGATCGTCATGCTGCTTCGGATACTCAGCCCAATCTTACTTCTTGTGGGTACCTATATTATGCTCATCAGGCCTTTTATACCATACGAAGGTGCTTCCGAGTCGTCATTGGTGTATCTATTCTGGCTTGGCCTTTATTTTACGCTTTATTCCTATCGTGCCCCAAAGCAGGGTTTAGAATACTCGAAGTACATGATTGGGGGTATACAACATTATGTGTTTTTCGAGAGCGAATTCCATACCGATTTCCATTCCGCACAAATAACGAGTACTTCTAATATCAAATACGACGGACTCCATTCCGTATACGAAACAAAAGATTACATTTACTTATTTCAAAATGCCAAGGAAGCGTTTGCCGTGGACAAAAATGCCCTCCCAACCGGCTCAATACCGGAGCTGCGCTCGGTGCTTTCCAATAAAGTGAAAAAGTATGTGGTTCGCTAAGGCGCATAGGATAGCAATCATGAAACGTCAGATATAATTCTTCTGTTACATGCGTTTGACCGTATCAGCGCAAATCTCCATTGCCGTCTGCTCGATACACGCTCCTAATGTATTCAGGCGGCGCAAATGCGCCGCCTGTAAATCTATACTATTCTCTTTTACTCGTACAGTGCAAACCTCTTCGTCATCTCGATGACCTGTGCCTTTACGCTAGGCACAGCATCCTCACCACGGAGGATTACGTCGTTTAGAAGTTCGCCCACCGTTTGCATTTCCGCTTCTTTCAGCCCGCGCGTGGTGACGGCGGGGGTGCCGATGCGGATGCCGCTTGTAACAAAGGGGCTTCTTGTTTCAAACGGGATGGTATTTTTGTTGACGGTAATGTTCGCCTGATCTAAAAGCGCCTCAACCTCTTTGCCCGTGCGGCCGGATGCGGTTAGATCAACGAGCATAAGGTGGTTGTCCGTGCCGCCCGATACGAGGCGTACACCGCTATTCATAAGCGAATTTGCAAGCGCCTTGGCATTTAAGATAACCTGATGCTGGTAGGCCTTAAAGGCGGGGCTTGCGGCTTCGAGGAAGCACACGGCCTTAGCTGCAATGATGTGCATGAGCGGGCCACCCTGTGTGCCGGGGAAAATTCCCTTGTCGATGGCCTTTGCAAGCTCTTCACGGCAGAGGATAAGTCCGCCGCGCGGGCCGCGCAGGGTTTTATGGGTGGTGGAGGTAACAACATCGGCATAGGGCACGGGGTTCATGTGCTCGCCCGCAGCCACAAGACCCGCGATGTGCGCCATATCCACCATGAAGTAGGCACCGACTTCCTTTGCTATTTCGCTCATACGCTTAAAGTCGATGGCGCGGGGATATGCGCTTGCGCCCGCGACGATCATCTTGGGCTCGTTTTCAAGCGCGAGCTCGCGAAGCTTGCCATAGTCGATCTGCTCTTCCTTCTCACTTACACCGTAAGGAACAATCTTAAAATATTTGCCGGACATATTTACGGGGCTGCCGTGGGTAAGATGTCCTCCGTGGGATAGGTTCATGCCGAGTATGGTATCGCCGTACTCGAGCAGGGAGAAATACACCGCGAGGTTTGCCTGCGCACCGCTGTGGGGCTGCACGTTTGCATGCTCTGCGCCAAACAGCGCCTTTGCGCGATCGCGTGCAAGGTTTTCTACGATGTCTACGCACTCGCAGCCGCCGTAGTAACGCTTGCCGGGGTAACCCTCGGCATATTTGTTGGTGAGGTGGCTGCCCATGGCGGCCATGACGGCTTCGGACACGAAGTTCTCGGAAGCAATCAGCTCCAGATGATCCCTCTGGCGCTTCAGCTCCATTTCCATGGCGGAAGCGACTTCCGCATCGGCCTTTTTGATGATATCAAACTGTATCATGTAAACCTCCATGCTTAAGGCGCAGGGGTTCTACTCACCCCGCACCTTAGAAATGCTCGATTCATTATAAAATACGGCGCGAAGGTTTTCAACCTTCGCGCCGCTTTCTTGAAGATATATATTCTATAGGGACTCTCATAAAAACGTGCCGATGGCGCCTTCTTAGAACGCCGGGGTTTCGCCAGAAGCTACACGGGCCGATATGGAATCGGCCCTTACACAGTACCCTGTATCCAAAAGCACCACGCAGTGGCCGTTTTAAGGGGGTTAGGGGTTTGTTAAGGGGCCGAAGGGGGGAAATCGGAATCCCCCCTGGCCCCTTAACGTCTATCGTTTATACTTTTCCAGTCTCATGCACACCATGCGGTTTTAGCGGGCAGTTTAGATATTCTCGTCGATAAACTCCGCGATAAGGTGCTTGGGGCGTGCGCCGACAAAATGCGCCGCCTCTTTTCCGTCCTTCATGAGATACACGGCGGGTATGCTCTTTACGCCATAGCGCGCAGCAACATCCGCATCCGAGTCGACATTCACTTTGCAGATTTTCACCTTACCGTCGTAATCTTTGGCAAGCTCATCAAGCGAGGGGCCGATCATGCGGCAGGGGCCGCACCAAGGTGCCCAAAAATCTACCAGCACAGGGATTGCGCTTTTTTCTACCTCCGCTTCAAAATCAGCGGCAGTTACATGCAATACGTCTGCCATACGATAACCTCCCTAAAAAAATGCAAATCGCGGCTAAATCACCTTTTCGCTATTGTACCACAATATGCAGAAAAAACACTATTTTTCCTGCTCATCCACGCAAATGTGGAGTTCATTGAGCTGTTTGTCGTCTACAACGTCGGGTGCATCGGTCATCAAACACGCTGCTGTCTGCACCTTCGGGAAGGCGATTACGTCGCGGATATTGCTCGTGCCCGTTATGAGCATTACGAGCCTGTCGAGGCCAAATGCAATGCCGCCATGCGGGGGTGTACCGTACTTGAACGCTTCCATTAAAAAGCCGAAGCGGTTCCACGCCTGCTCTTTAGTAAACCCGAGCGTGCGGAACATTTTCTCCTGCAATTCAGAGGAATGGATACGGATGGAGCCGCCGCCTACTTCGTTACCGTTTAATACCATATCATACGCCTTGGCACGAACCTTGGAAGGATCTGTATCCATAAGCTCCAAGTCCTCGTCCTTGGGGCTTGTGAACGGGTGATGCATGGCCGAATAGCGGCCCTCCTCCTCATCGTACTCAAGAAGCGGAAAGTCCACAACCCAAAGGAGGTTGTACTTCGTATCATCCATAAGCCCTAAGCGCCTACCGACTTCAAGGCGAAGTGCGCCCAATGCCGTACAGGTAACAAGGTCTTTCGCGTCCGCAACAAAGAACACGATATCGCCCGTTTTTGCGTTGACGCGAGATTTCAGAGCCTCCATTTGCTCATCGGTAAAGAACTTCGCAAAAGAGCACTGCATGCCGTCTTGCTTCATGCTCATCCACGCAAGGCCCTTGGCGCGGTAAATCTTTACATGCTCGGTAAGCTCGTCAATTTGCTTGCGGGAGAACTTATCTGCCCCGCCCTTCACGTTGATGCAGCGAACGCTGCCGCCGTTTGCTACGGCATCCTTAAACACGGAAAAACCGCTTTCCTTTACAAGGTCACTCACGTCAATAAACTTAAGCCCAAAGCGGGTATCCGGCTTATCGGAGCCGTAGGTTTCCATGGCTTCCTTGTAGGTCATGCGCGGGAGCGGAAGCTTCACGTCTACGTTGAGCGTTTTCTTTAAAAGCGTCTGAATAAAGCCCTCGTTTACGGAAAGCACATCGTCCATATCCACAAACGACATTTCAAGGTCGATCTGTGTAAATTCCGGCTGACGATCTGCACGTAAATCCTCATCGCGGAAGAAGCGGGCAATCTGCATGTAGCGGTCAAAACCCGAAAGCATCAAAAGCTGCTTATACTGCTGCGGGCTTTGCGGGAGCGCATAGAATTTACCCGGATGAACAC
>JAEWZS010000041.1 GCA_023458355.1 Bacillota bacterium | reverse complement strand
GAGATAGTCCGGCTTTTTGGATGCTACAACATCCGTAAAATACGTGACAACTGCAACAAGCAATAAAATCATGTTAAAGGGATTAACGACCGCTTCTCCCAATCTGTGCAGCATCGTATTTTTGCTTCCTATAGTAATGACGTTTTTCCCATATTCGTCTTGCCTATTTTCAGCTTCTTGATTTGTAAGCCCTGTGTGCGAAGAGGATAGATTTGCAAACAATTCCTCCGCTTTTTGGAAAGCATAAGAAAGGAGCTTGAGCTCGGTGTCATGCTTATTTTTTTGAATCTGTCTACCCTTAGTTTTCCTGTTGATGATGTTCACTGGAATCATTCCTTTCTTTTTTAGTATCTCCAGTGAAAACACAATATTGTAGCAAAAAAGCCGCCCCAAAGGACGGCGTCTAAAAATACCAAGGGATTTAATCCATCAGCATAAAATCGCAATGGACAACAGTCCGCGATAAGTACCGTCACATTGGTCTATATTTCCACATGGATTATTGAAGTTATTTATCAAACTTCGAGGGTTGCCATCCATTGTCTCACTTCCTTTCAATTAGCAACGTAATTATACCAATATGGTAGCAAAAGGTCAATCAACTGACGATCCGGTGATCAAGTCAAAATTACTTGTGTTTTGTGACTGCCTTTGCAATAAAAATGAATAATGGTCTATCCATGTGAGGTGAAATTTTTCTTTTTACTATTTTGCGCCTGAAACAAGACTTTCCTAAACGACGTAGAGAGGTGGTATATGACCGCCTCTCTACATCGAATATTTCTCTTAACCACCATTAAGTTTCTTCAAACAAGCTAAAATCTCATCCTATACCTGCTACTACATACCGTCAGATTACTTAGGTATCGGCTTTAGGCCGCGCTTTCTTATTTAAACATCTTTATTTTGTTAATAACCAGAATAGCCGTTAAGCTAAGCGCCACAGAAATAACTATAATTATTGGGAAAGCCCATACGCTTTGGGTGAAGGGCATTCCCGACATATTGACGTTCATTCCGTAAGCGCTGAAAATCATTGTGGGAATCGCCATTACGATTGTTATGATAGCAAGCACCTTCATAACGATATTCAAATTGTTGGAGATTACGGAAGCAAAAGCATCCATCATTCCGCTAAGAATTCCGCTGTAGATGTTTGCCATCTCAATAGCCTGCTTGTTTTCCACGATGACGTCTTCAAGAAGTTCCGCATCCTCGGGATACTTTTTTATCAGTTCGGCGCGTAACAATTTTTCCAAAACCGCTTCATTGGAGCGCAAGGCTGTTGTGAAGTACACAAGGCTCTTCTCGAGTTTCAACAGTTCAATCAGTTCTCTGTTTTGGGTAGATTTATGTAATTTTGCCTCCACCTCTTCACTCTTCTTATCGACATTACGCAAGTACTGCAGATACAGCGCAGCAATCTTGTACAAAAACTGCAAAATAAAGCGGGATTTCATTTTTGTGCTGAATTCCCTGACTTTGCCCTGCTCAAAGGCTCTTATGACCGGCGAATCCTCGCTGCATACCGTAATGATTGTGTCGCGAGCCAGCAGGATGGAAAAAGGAATCGTGCTGTAAAGTTCCTTGTCGCTTTGCTCCTCCACGGTAGGAATGTTCACAAGGATCATGGAATAGCCTTCATCTGTATCGATACGGGAACGTTCATCCGTATCAAGCGCTGCCCTCAACACATCTATATCCAACGAACATTGCCCGGAAATCAGCTGCAGTTCTCCTTCGGTTGGAGCGACCAACGAAACCCAACAGCCCTGCTGAAGGGAAGTAAGTTCCCGTAATTGATCTTTTTCAGTTAGATAGTAATGGACCATATAAAACACCGTCCTTTCGCGGCACCGTGCCGCAAAGAGCACAGTGTTAGCTCATTAAATTAATCAAATTGCATAGGTGAATGTCGGTACTAGGCCCAGGTTCCATGCAATCACATCCTTTCAACATGATTATATCCCGTGCAGGATTGTTTTACAAGTTGCATTATAATTCAGTTTATCTCGAGTTACCGGTGTGTCGATAAGGTTACTCCGCTCCCGGTCAACCTTGGTTACCACATCGGATATGCGTATCACAATTTCCTTTTTTTCGACGACGTTGGCGGGCTGAAGCTACGCGTATACCGAATTGCGAGTCAAAGATAACGGCAAAGTCCTCGATATGTTCTTGGATAAACCACATTCCTGCGGCACCGCTGCGATTTCTCTTTTAGAGAGCAACAGCTGTTCGGGGATTTGGGCGGCTCTTTTATGGAATATCGCATCGATAAATTCCTGATAATTCTTTGCAGAGTTCTTCATATAGACGGAACTTGGGTGAAAAGAGATTTGTGAAGGATATTTAGTATTTTTCATATAATCTATGGTTCAACCAGCAGCGCTCCTCCCGAATTTCGGAGGAGCGCTTAAATGAGCGTTACCTATTGCAGCTACCATAAACTTAGCCTAACTTAATAGCTCAGACAGAATTTTATCTTGCTTATCCATTAACTCCATAGCCGCCTCTTCATCAAGAGGTCTGGCAATCAAAAACCCTTGGATCTTATCGCACCCATTTTCCAATAAATACTGCTTTTGCTCTTCTAGTTCCACGCCTTCAGCTATTGTACAGTGCCCAAGTCTATGTGCCATGGAAATAATATCGCGGGTAATTGCTTTATCGGAGTTAACCTTTAATATCTTGTCTATAAAATACTTGTCAATCTTCAGGCAGTTAACGTTTAACTCATTCACCCTGGTCATGGAAGAATAGCCTGTCCCAAAGTCATCTATGGCTATATAAAGTCCGGCATCCCTGAGCTTGCTGATAATGCTGTTCATATAACCATAATCGGAAGCAAATACCGATTCTGTTATCTCAATGCCGATTGTATGTGGATTAACATGCATTTCATGAATCAATTCAAGCAGTCTGTCTGTAAAGCTGGGACTTAACAGCTGAATACCCGATACGTTGATTGTAACATGTACCGATTCGATTCCTCTCTCCTTCAATCTGTTTAAAAAAAGAAACGCTTTGATAAATATTTTTTCGCCTATCGGGATAATGAGCTCGGTTTTCTCAGCAATAGGAATAAATTCTCCCGGTGACACCAATCCAAGCTTCTCTGTCTTTAGCCTCGCCAAAGCCTCAAATGCACAGACAGTATTTGACTTCAGATCTAAAATCGGTTGAAACTGCAAAAACAATTCTTCATCATCATTACTAATAGCAATTCTTGAGAGTTCCTGCCTAATTTCCGCCTCACGGTTAACCAGAGCTTCTAATTGCTTATCATAAAAACATGCTTTAAAATCAATATCGAAGATATTAACCGACCTTTCAGATGCAATTAAAAGCCTTCTCAAAAGCAAATCGGTATTCGGCTCAAACTCCTGTTCAATTTCTAGAATTCCAATCCCTACGCCAACGCGGTCTGAAATAAACAACAACCTCAGTTTGCATGCAATAGATTCACTTAAATCGATTAACGCTTTCTTATCCTCATAATCACGTATATATAGCACAAACTGATTTTCGTTCGTTTTAAATAACATAAATGGGTCCATGCAACACTGAGCCAATGCATCAGCAGCTTTTTTTATGAGAACTTGCGTATAATGATATCCGTGGCTCGCAATTAATGCCTGAACAGCAGTCAAGTTAACGCTGATGAGCGCGCTTTTCTTGGCAGCATGTTTACGGGCGTCGTGCTTTAACAAGGTTTCCAGGTAGTCGCGATTATATAAGCCTGTCAAGCCATCATGTTCATTTATGTATCTGAGATTGCTCTCCATTTCTTTTCTTTCGGATATATCGAGTACTATTCCTTCGAGTGCTTCAACTTCACCTGCTTCGTTATATACCCCTTGTCCCATCTCAAGGACCCATTTACGCTCACCTGAAGCTGTCGTGATTTCATATTCATATTTAAAAGGCAGTCTGTTGGAAAGAACATACTCCCATTCTTTCCAAAGAGCTTCGCGGTATTCTGGTGTGATCAGATCATTAAACGAAAGATCTTTGTTATTAATAATATTATCAGGCGTATATCCGGTCAGCGGTAAACAACCCGCAGAAGCAAACTGCATCGTCCAATTGCGATCGTACTTACATCTATAAGCCATGCCCGGAAGACTGGCTAAAAGGACTGATTTGCTGCGTTCGCTTTCAATAAGCTTTTCCTCAATGATTTTGCTTTCGGTTATATCTCTAAACAAAGCAATGTGGTTAAATTCATGGCTTTGAGATAAAGCAAGTGATGCGGTCAGCAAATGTACCCAAACGACTGAACCATCCGGCCTGATAAACCGCTTATCCATTTCGTAGCCGGTTATTTTACCGGCTCGGAGTTGTTCATACTTAAGCATATCCTCGTTTAAATCATCCGGATGTGTTATTGCAGCCCAACCTACCAGTAGAAGTTCTTCTTTTGATCTTCCTGTCAGCTTCTCGAATGCCGGATTGATGCTGAAGTACTTATTCGTAGTTGCAGCATTCGGCTCTTTGCCGTAAGAGATAGCTATCCCAACCGGCATCTGGTTAAAGATCGCTTCATAGGTTACAGCCTGTTCTTGAAATCGCCGCTCCAATGCACGGTGAGCGTAAAGCAGTTCAACATGTACATCTATTCGTGCCCTTAAGGAAGCCATATGAACCGGCTTTCTAATATAATCCACCGCACCAAACTGGAGACCTTTGATTTCATTATCCAGTTCGTCGTAATTGGTCAGGATTATGGTGCGCAGCATCTTAAACCGGTCATCTGATTGCAATACATTTAGGACCTCAAAACCATCCATGTTTGGCATATTTAGATCGAGGATCATTAAGTCAATATCAGGGTTGGATTCGATAATACGCAGCGCTTCAAGTCCATCTTCTGCGAGCAGCACATTGTACCCGACAAGCATACTTTGGATTATTTTTCGATCTGTTGCAGAATCATCTACCAGCAGAATTTTTACGCACATATTTGATCCTCCTCGTGCTATTGGGATTATAAAAGAAATTATATAAATCTAATTCTTTCAGTACTCAAATCTCGGAAATCTCAATGAGTAGCTTATTTAATTTTCGAGTAAAGTCCTTTTGCATAAGTGCGATGTCGCCTTCGTTTTTCTCATTTAAAGCTTTCTGCAGTGTCATGGCCATCGTGTACAATGATTTTGCACCGATGCTTCCCGAACTGCTCTTTACCTTATGGACGATCTGTGCAGCATCGTCGTAACGTTTTTCGTCGATTGTAAGTAGAAGTTTATCCGTGGTGTCCCGGTTTTCATTGTAGTATTCATGAAGCACCTGCCGATATACATCCATGTCTCCACCCATGTTTTTCAGCCCTTGTGTTTTATCGAGCATCGTTGATTCATGCAAATGTTCATTTTCGTTTTCTAATATAATATCTCGTACTTGCTGAAGAAACTTATCGGGATCAAAAGGCTTGCTGATATAATAGTAAATCCCGCTCCGTGCACACTTCTCCTTGACTCCTAAAATCACATCAGCCGTCATGGCGACTATTGGTATATTAGAAGTTTTCCTAATCTCCTCCGCCGCTTCATAACCGTTCATTACCGGCATATGGAGATCCATCAGAATTAAAGCAATTCTATGTTTGTGCTGATGATAAAGTTCCACTGCTTCCTTACCGTCAGAGGCCACAATCGCTTTGATGCCAATCTGCCGCAAAAGAGACTTCGCAATCAATTGATTGGTTTCATTGTCTTCAGCCAACAAAACATTATAGGTTTTGTCCAAACTTAGTGGATAGGTTTTCTCATTTTCGCAAGGTTGTGAAGCCGTTGATACAGCATATAACTGAAAGATATCCAAAATTCCGTTAAGGAGGAGTGAAGGAGTAATTGGCTTTCCTATACCGATATCTATCCCATGTTCGCTGAGCCTGTCAAATAAATCCTCCCTCATCATAGGCAGTAGCATGAGAAATTTCGGTTTTCTGACAATGTTCGTGCTGTTACGAACGGCTTCAACAAAGGAGAAGCCACCTTCTTCAGGTGTCTCATAATCAACAATGAGCAAGTCAAAGGGGGGTGACAGCTTACCATCTGCTGCTTGTAGCATGTTTCGCGCATTTGCTTCCGATGTTGTAACCTCACAATGCATGCCGAAAGCGACGAGGTAGCTGTCAATTAGATTCATGTTGGTTTCTGCCTTCTCCAAAACCAACGTTTTGATATTTTTGAGAGTGTCTACATGCAGTGTTTTTTTGTATACTTCCTCTTTTTCTATATCGATATATAACGGTAAATGGATGACAAAAGTTGATCCTTCTCCAACAGTACTGAAAACTTGTATTTGCCCATCCATCAAATCTACAAGGTTTTTAACGATGGACAAGCCCAGACCGGATCCTCCAAAGCGGCGGTTAATGCTGCTGTCTCCCTGGGTAAAAGGATTAAAGATTTCTTTTACTTGCCTTTGGTTCATCCCGGTGCCGGTATCTTTAACTGTAAATGACAGATGATATTTATCGTTCTCTTTAGCTATGAATCGAATATCTAACGATACTTCACCCTTAATGGTGAACTTTACCGCATTATTCAACACATTAAGGAGGACTTGTTCTAATCGCTTTGAATCTCCTAAAAACCAATTTGGAACAAGGGGGTCTTTTAGTAGCTTTAAGCTGATTTCTTGCGCTTCAACTTTATATGAAACAATATTGATAACATCCTGAATGATTTGATCTATATTAAATGAGGCCTTCTCCAACTCCACTTTTCCGGCTTCAATCTTTGAAAAATCCAAAATGTCATTTATAATGTTCAACATATTGGAAGATGCCTGCGTAATCCTGTCGGCGTACATTTTCTGCGTCAAAGAAAGGTTTGACTTCTTCAACAGGTATGTCATTCCTGTTATGGCGTTCAGCGGTGTACGGATTTCATGTGACATCCTCGCCATAAAACCCGATTTAAATTCATTGGCTTCAACCGCCTCTTGTTTTGCTTTTTCCAAATCTTCTTGAACTCGTTTTCTTTGACGAATCTCTTTACGCAGTTTGGTAATCCAAAAGAAGGAGACAGATAATACTACAACAATAAAAGTACCGATGATAGTAAGGAGTCGTACAATTGGGCCGTAGTCGATGTCAGTGTCTAAATCAATCCATTTTTGATTGATGGCAATTTTTTCTCTCTCAGGTATGGTACCTATAGCTTTATTGAAAATGCTTATCAATTGGGGCCAGTCTTTTCGTACAGCAAAATATATTGCTTGCTGCTTCTCGGCTTCGAATGCAACGAATCTCAGATTCGTGAGTCCGTTAGAACGAATCAGATAGTTTGTAGTAGCCAGATTCCCGACAAATGCCTTTTCTGATCCTGTTGCAACTGCTGTAAGCGCTGCCTCGACAGAATCATATAAACTAAGATTTATTTTCGGATAGGATAACAAGTAACCATGATGAGAGCTATTGCGTTGGACAGCAACTACTTGTCCTTCCATATCTTCCATTTTGGATATATCGGTTTGCGTATCTCTGGTTACAATAACTCTTTTGAAGTAGTAATACGGTTCAGAAAATAGAAAATGCTCTTCTCTTTCATCTGTTTTGCCTATAGCAGGCAGAAGATCTATATCTCCCGCCAATGCTAAATCATATACTTCAGGCCATGTTAGGTCTCTCACGACTTCGAACTGCAGGCCCGTTATCTCACTTATTAAGGAAAGATAGTCGGCGGCTATTCCCTCATACGCACCGGCCTCATTGATGAATTCAAACGGAACAAACCCCGGGTCTACACCGAGGCGGATTACTTTGTGCTCTTCCATGAAGGCAATCTCTTCTTCTGTCCAACTGATATGATTATCTTCAGCACGAGTGGAGGAGAAGGTCATAGCGCTCATTATAATTAATAGAACCGATAAAAGAGCAATACTCTTTTTCATATGCATTCCTCTTATTCAAACCATCCGTATTTAACAACCCTAAACGGTTTTCAACAATGAACTACATCAATAAGGATCGACTTTTGTGCGCAGACGTTACAAGCAGGGAATCTTTTTGCAGTACGTATCAAACAAACATCTTACTTTTCGCATATTTATCCATTTAATAGTAATAGTATATTTCAATATCCGACGAAGTTCAACATTTTACGATAATAACAGTACTATTCCTTGATCCTATATCTATCTATCATTAAATCAAAAAAAGACGTACGCGAATGCAACTTATCACAATTCCTATACATCGGCGTAGAGCATGAAAATAAAGGGTCAGGCAATTACGTTTCCCTTCCCCGGGTATTTTGCGAAGGCCTATAAAAATCACGAAGTTATGGATAGTGACGCAATTTTGTGCTATTATTGTAACCGATACCGATTTCACAGAAAGCGCCGAACAATATGAATGAGCTTCATTACAATTATATAGCTGTGAATATAATCTGTGCCATATCCCTTTATATAGTGATGCATGCGTGCCGGCGTAATGTCTTGTTAACGCATGAGATGAAGAAGCATTTTACCATTGCTGCTTCTATAGCGATTATGGTAATCGCAGCAGAAACCGGCAGCGTTGTTTTTGAAAATGCTGCTAAAGTGAACAGCATTTTTGTTTATATTGTAAACGTAATCGGCTTTTCTCTATCGCCCTTTATTGCGATTTTTTTGACCAAAGCTTATCCTGTAAACAAATACAAGACCGGAACACTACTGGCAATTCCTGCATGGGTCAACCTTGCTCTAACCGTAAGTTCTCCATGGACAGGATTGATCTTTCAGGTCAATGATGGCATTTACATGCGCGGTCCGTGGTTTATCGTTTATGTATTTGCCTATATGTGCGCATATGTAGCATTGATTATTGAATCCTTCCATGCCATGAAGCACTTTCAGCGCCACGCAAAAAGCACATTTATTCTGCTTGTTATCTTTTCTCTCGGCGGAACCCTCGTACAGGTTTTACTACCTCAAATACATACTACCTGGGTATGTATAACATTGAGTCTATTCCTATATTATGTTTATTTTTGCGAACTTTCTGAAACACAGGATTCTCTAAGCGGATTGCTTAATCGAAATGTATATGAACAGCATATTCAAAAGTTGAATCGACACTCCAATGGCAGCGTTATCGTATTTGACTTAGATGATTTCAAAAAAATCAACGATATTCACGGGCATCCATGGGGCGATTCTTGCCTTCAAATTATCGGCAAGCTCATTCGAGATTGTTTTTTGCATATAGGATTTTGCTACCGTGTCGGCGGAGACGAATTCTGCGTTATATGCAGAACCACAAATGAACAGCAAATTAAAGAAGCAATCGATTTGCTTCATATAAAGCTGGACGAGATAAGAAAAAGCAGCAAGGACCAAAATGCAGTGCCGATGGTATCAACAGGATATTCCATATTTCGCGGTTCACAAAGGGAGTATTCTCTTGCGATGATGGAAGCAGATGCACAAATGTATCAAATTAAAAATGACAAGAAGCAGAAGTTAGGTATATAAGTATTTATCTCCTTCAATGCGTTGCTTTTTAACACATCTTGGCTCATCCTACTTATTTTGTGAGTCCATATATATTGCTGTAATTTTGTTATGCTTCATTTTAAGCAGATAATTGCCATACAGTGTAATTGGCTCATCGGCTTTGTATATAAGCAAATACTCCGTATATATATATCCATCCAGATATTGTGCTGAGTATACATTTACTCCAATTAAATCAAATTCACCTTCAACTATAGGTTTGCGGCCCTCAACAATGAGATCGATCTTATTTCTGAAAGCACCTATACCTGCATGATAAAAATCATCTATCTCGCTGTCTGCAAAAATCTGTGTGCTGCTTTGAATGTTATCAAAAGCCGCATCGATCAGTAGATACTCCGTACTTTTGCCCACGCTGGTGTTTACCGTTAGGCTGTTTTCAAGGCACACTTTTAAAAGCATCGCTCCGGTATCATAGCAACTTATCCTAACCGGCATCAGATTGTTAATATCCCTGATTCTTTGCAGACATCTGTCTTGTGCTTTCATGTATTTTTCGTGACTAAAAGTATTCAGCACCTTAAGTTCAACGTACTGTGCGCTTCCTTCTATCACTTCCACGCTGCATTCATAGTTGTATTGATACGGAAACTGCGTTTTTCGTCTCTTACGCAACGAAAGAAATTCTTCAAATTTAGCGCCATAATAACTTTTGCATAAACTTGCCAGTAATAGATTCTCCTGGTATTTGATATTGAGATACTCCGGGCTGTATTCATATTTTAACAATGCTTCCAACTCATTGGGAAAGCGGCTTTCTTTATGTTCTGTCTGGTAAGCATGAAACATTTCATGAACGATTTTACTAGTTAAAATCTCTATGTCCGTTTCTTCTGTCAGATACCATATAGCAGTATATTTGCTCTTATAAAGAATAGCGGTGTTTGCCAAAAACTCGTCCGTTTTAGGAAGAATCTCGTCATTTAAAACAACTTGCGTATCATTATATAAAGCAAAATCGTAGCGCCTAAAGCCCGGCCATAATTCATGAAATGCAATAGTATCCAATTTGTCCTTAATTTGAGCATACGTTGCTGACAAGTTTATCATACTCACCTCATAAACAGTAGATTTGCTCACGCATTTTTCTTTTTCCAAGGACGCTCCTTGTTAAGCCAGCCACGTTCCTCCCAGTATTGTTTTTCAACAGGTGATGCATCCCATCCTGCTTTGTGCATATTGCCCATCAGGTTGAACACAAACCTGGTTGCAAACCCCACATGGGGCTTTTTGTCGGAACGAAACTTCCAAGCAAGCTTTGAAATACTCTTTTCTATTTTGGTTTTAATCTTAGGCTTCACCGTACCCCAATTCGCCGCCTGCACCGCAATGCCATAAGATCTTATATATGGAATGCCCCACCCGGACAGGGATGTTTTAATGGTTTTGATCACTCTGCCATTTGGAGCACCTGCAGAAGCACTAAGAATAGCGGCACGTTTTTCAAACATCCATTCCTTCGGACGATGCGACATCCAGCAGTCAAACATTAGATCTAAAAATGCTTTCATCGATCCTGAAGGTGCAAAGCAGTAATTCGGCGTTGTAAAGATGAAAAGATCTGCCTGTTCCATCGCCTCAAGAATAACCTTCTTTTCGCTCCAATAAGGACATTTGGTTTCATTTTCAATGCAAGAATAGCAGCCAAGGCAAAAATGGTTCAAATTCTTCGGTAGAAAGAATTCCGTGATTTCACCTTCCGCTGCTACCTTTTCAGCAAGCAATCTGCCCATGTGGTAGGAGCTTCCCTTGTGATTTTGCCCATGTATAATAACTGTTTTCATAGTTTAATCCCCTTATCCGCTTTGTTAAGGTATTATTTGATTGCACATGGAAAATTGCTGTGTTAACAAAAGAACACACTTTTAAAAACCTTTGAGGACTCGTTTGCACATTATTTGCCAAAGATATTATATTTCAATATGGATAATAGTCAATACCGTGACATTTGTGAAAAACAGAATTTTATAGTTTTTCTGTTGACAAACTTGTTTGCACTGCATATAATGCCTTGTAATCTCTTTGCACTGCATTACACTCCGTTTATGTACCGGAGTGCGAGTTCAACAGTACAAACTGAGCAGGCGATGCCCTTTGGGGCGTGGGGCCGGGCCGCCCGACAAGCGGCAGCAGATCGTGATAAAACACATCTGTGGGACAGTTGTATGTACCATGGGTGTGTTATTTTCTTATAGCCATATACACAATGGAACACCCGACCTCAATGGAGTGCCATAGGAGAAATCAAGGCACCGCCGTTCATTCGGCGGAAACGGAGGATTCTTTTATGACAAACACAGAAAACTACATCGGACTAACATCAGCCGAGGCGGTAGTTCGACAGCAGCAGCATGGAAAAAATGAACTGACTCCACAAAAGAAGGAAAACTTTTTCAGTAAGGTCTTCCATATCATCTGTGAGCCTATGTTCCTTTTGCTCATCATCGCCGCTGTCATTTATTTTATCCTTGGTGAGCCTCGCGACGGTGCCATCATGCTCATCTTTGTGGTAGGCATCATCAGCATCGATGTGATGCAGGAATGGAAAACCGACAAAACACTTCATGCACTCAAGGATTTATCCGCACCTCACATTACCGTCATCCGTAACGGAACGGAACAGCAGATCCTGAGTTCTGATTTGGTGCCGGGCGATCTTATGATGATTTATGAGGGTGTAAAGATACCCGCAGACGGCGTGGTCATTCGCTGTGCCGACCTATGTGTAGACGAATCCTCCCTCACCGGCGAGGCAGAAGGCGTATGGAAGGTAACTAAAGAAAACGCCGAGCCTACTTTAGACTATTGGCGCAAGGATTACTGCTATGCAGGTACACTGGTAACCCAAGGTACGGCAACCGTACAGGTTGACAAAATCGGTGCACACACCGAGTACGGTAAAATCGGGCTAGGTGTAGCCGCCGCACCACAGGAAATCACGCCGCTGCAGAAGCAGACCGGAAAGCTTATTAAAACCTGCGCCGTCATTGCGGGGGTGCTGTTCCTTCTGGTAGGCATTTTTACATGGTTCAATATTCCCGACCACGCCTTCATCGACCGCTTGGTTGAGAGCATCCTCTCGGGTGTTACACTCGCTATGGCGACGATTCCCGAGGAGTTCCCGGTAATTCTTACCGTGTTTCTCTCCATGGGTGCATGGCGCCTGGCAAAGAAGAATTCCCTCGTGCGCAAACTGCCCAGTGTGGAGACGCTCGGTGCAGTAACTGTACTTTGTGTAGATAAAACCGGCACCATTACCATGAACCGGATGACCGTGCAGAAAACATGGGTGGCAAACGGCACAGAAAGCGCTTTAATCGAAACCATGGGCCTCGGCTGTGAAACCGATGTATACGACCCTATGGAAAAAGCCATGCTTCTCTATTGCGAAAAACACGGCTTTTCAAAAGAATACCTTTTTAAAAATGATTTCGTGTCCGAATATCCATTTACCAATGAGCTTAAAATGATGGGTCATGTCTGGCGCAAGGACAACGAACTTATCATTGCCGCCAAAGGCAGCCCGGAGCGTATACTCACCATTTGCGATTTGACCGATGCGCAGTGTAAAGCTGCCGAAGAGCAAATTCATGCCTTATCCTCAGAAGGGCTTCGCGTGATTGCCATTGCAACGGCAAATCCCGAGGACGAATCCGCAATCCCCGCCTCCATCACCGACTGTCAACTGACTCTACTTGGCCTTGTGGGTTTAGCAGATCCTCCCCGCGAGAGTGTGAAGGGCGATATTGCGGTATGCAACCGGGCCGGTATCCGTGTGGTCATGATAACCGGTGACAACGGCGTTACAGCATCCGCCATCGCTAAGAAGATTGGAATCCAGGGAAGTGACCATATCATCACCGGCGATATGCTGGAGGCTATGAGCGATGACGAGCTTAGGTACGCCGTCAAAAATGTATCCATCTTCTCCCGCGTGATTCCAGAGCACAAGATGCGCATTGTTAAAGCTTTCAAGGAAAACGGTGAAATCGTCGCCATGACCGGAGATGGAGTTAACGACGCTCCGGCACTTAAGTATGCCGATATCGGTATTGCCATGGGAAAGCGCGGCAGTGAGGTTTCCCGCGAAGCTGCCGACCTCATTTTGATGGATGATAACTTTACTACCATCGTTGAAACGATTAAGGATGGACGCCGAATTTACGATAATATTCGTAAGGCTGTAGGTTATGTATTTACCATCCATATTCCCATTGCTTTTGCTTCCCTGTTAGCTCCGTTTCTTGGAATCGCACCTGTGGCACTGCTGCTTTTACCGCTTCATGTGGTGCTTTTGGAGGTGCTCATAGACCCCACATGCTCCATCGTTTTAGAGAGGCAGCCGGCCGAAGAGGATATCATGGATCGTCCTCCACGTGACCCGAAGGATAAGCTTTTGACCTTTAAACTGCTAACAAAGAGCATATTACAGGGGTTATTTGTGTTTGCTGCATCTTTCGGTGCATACTATGTTACGCTTCTAGGCGATCCCACCAACCCTGCTGTCGCCCGCGCCATGGGGCTTGCCATCATCATGCTGGCAAATTTGTTCTTGGTGCAGGTGAATAGCTCCGATCATGATTTTGCCTATCGTTCTGTGAAACGGCTTATGAAGGATCGCGTGATGTGGGCTGTAAATTTGGGTACGCTACTATTGCTTGCAGTGATCCTCTACTCGCCATTGTCCATCTACTTAAAACTCGCACCGCTATCTGCCGGTAAGTTCCTTTTAGCACTTGGGCTCGCTTGCGTTTCGGTACTATGGTATGACCTGGTGAAGCTGGTAAATAGAATTCGCAAACGTTATGCTTAAGCTAAGGTAAACACGATGCGGAGCGGTCAAGACCGCTCCGCACTTTTGTCTGCTCCTTGAAACCGCAAACGGATGTATGGTATCTTTATTTCGGAGGGTAAGTTTATGCAAAAAACCGTACTCATCACCGGTGCGTCGCGAGGTATCGGCAAAAGCGCAGCGCTCGAATTTTCGGACGCCGGATATGCCGTATGTGTCAACTATTTAAATTCCGAAAAGGAAGCGCATGCTGTTGCTGAAGAAATCGTCCGCCGCGGCGGGAATGCATTCCCCTTTCGCGCGGATGTTTCCGTAGAAAATGAAGCGCTTGCACTCGTTAAAGCCGCACTATCTCATTTTTCACACATCGATGTTCTCGTCAACAATGCCGGTGTTGCGCTCGATAAGCTTTTTACGGAAACTAGGAGCGACGAATGGCTGCGCGTTTTTGATGTAAACATACACGGTGCTTTTTACTGTTCCAAATTCGTTCTTCCGAAAATGATCTCACAAAAAAGAGGCAAAATCCTCAACGTTTCGTCCGTTTGGGGAATGGTCGGCGCGTCGTGCGAGGTTGCTTATTCCTCCAGTAAGGCAGCGCTCATCGGCCTTACCAAGGCGCTTGCAAAGGAGCTTGGGCCGTCGAACATACAGGTGAATTGTGTTGCACCGGGTGTTATCGATACCGATATGAACTGTAACCTCACAAAAGCGGATATCTGTGCCTTATGCGAGCAGACGCCGCTCGGGAAGCTTGGTAAACCTGAGGATATCGCAGCGCTTCTTGTTTACTTAGCCTCAGACAAGGCCGATTTTTTGACCGGTCAGGTAATCAGCCCCAACGGCGGATTTGTCATATAGGCAAGTTTGGTTCCTGCAGGTAAGCCGGATGTTTTATTCTGCAAGATCAAAAAAATAAATGCACTTCTTGCGTCCGCCTTCAAGATACATATCGTTATCGGGCGGTAAGTCGGCTATTTCTTTGAGTGTACCCCCGGCATATTCGCAGGTTTTTCGTGATGCTATGTTTTCGGGGCTACACGTTATAATTAGATAGTCCATTTTATGTTTTTTGGCAAGCTCAAACAATAACCTGCATGCCTTTTGCGCATAATGGTTCCCCCGTTTTTCCTTATTTACCGCATAGCCGATATTCCCGCCGTAATACGTATTATTATTATAGCCGATGCGAAAATCACAGTTTCCTACCTCGGTTCCATCCATTGTGCAGATCGTAAAGTAATACGCGGGCAGCCACTTTTTCGTCTCGTCACCATCGGCGGTTTTGTCAAGACGAAGGAATATTTCGTCATTTTTCAGAAAGCTTGTATCAAGAAACATATGATTACCTCTTTTAAAAAACAAGAGACAAGGCGCTTCGCCCTGCCTCTTTATTATGTTGATGCTTTATTTCATATACCTCTTCACCTTGATTCGCGTTGTCGCACGGAGCATGGCAACTTTAAGGCGGATAGCTTCATTGGTGTCTTTTGCCTCACGGGAGCGTGCTTGCGCGCGTGCGTAAGCTTCCTCCGCACGAGGCAGGTTAATCTCATTAGGCCATTCACATGCCTGCGCAAACATAACGACTTTATCGCGACCGACATGCATAAAGCCTTCCGTATGTGCCGCCTCCGCTACTTCACCGCCTCGTTTAACAATTCTCAGCACCCCCACGCCGAGTGCCGTCACCAAAGGCAGGTGACCTGCTAAAACGCAGATTTGCCCGTCGATGGTTTCTACGGTGAGCGATTCGACCTCACCGTTATAGAACTCGCGTTCGGGCGTAATTACGTCGAGGTGAAAACTTTGAGCCATACTAATTTACCTTCTATTTCACCCTTGCTCGTACTTCGTCGAGATTGCCCGCCATAAGGAAGGTGGTCTCAGGGATGTCATCCGCTTTGCCGTCCACAATCTGTTCGAAGCCGTCGATGGTCTCCTCGATGGTAACATATGCTCCGGGTACACCGTTGAACGCTTCTGCAACAAATAGAGGCTGTGATAGGAAGTTCTGAATTTTACGCGCGCGGTATACCGTGAGCTTATCCTCCTCGGAAAGCTCATCCATGCCTAGGATGGCAATGATGTCTTGCAGTTCATGGTAGCGCTGCAAGCTCTCTTGCACGCGGCGCGCGACAGAGTAATGTCTTTGCCCTACAACGTCGGGCTCCAAGATTCGTGAAGTGGATTCGAGCGGGCTCACTGCCGGATAGATACCGATTTCCGCAATCGAGCGCGAAAGCACCGTCGTCGCATCCAGATGCGAGAATATGGACGCAGGCGCTGGGTCGGTCAAATCGTCCGCAGGGACGTAAACCGCCTGTACGGAGGTGATGGAGCCGCGCTTCGTGCTCGTGATGCGCTCCTGTAAGTCACCGAGCTCCGTGGCAAGCGTTGGCTGGTAACCGACAGCCGAGGGCATGCGCCCGAGAAGCGCCGAAACCTCGTTGCCCGCCTGCACATAGCGGAAAATATTATCGATGAACAAAAGCACGTTTTGGTTCATTTCGTCTCGCATATACTCAGCCATCGTAAGCCCCGCGAGCGCTACGCGCATACGCGATCCGGGAGGTTCGTTCATCTGCCCGAAAGCTAAAGCCGTACGGGCAAGAACGCCCGATTCTGTCATTTCGGAAATTAGCTCAGCACCCTCACGGCTGCGCTCGCCCACACCCGTAAAAACGGAATAGCCGCCGTGTTTGGTGGCAATGTTGTGGATAAGTTCCATAATGAGAACGGTTTTGCCTACGCCGGCACCGCCAAACAGACCGATTTTACCGCCGACGGGGTACGGTGCGAGAAGGTCGATGACCTTAATGCCCGTTTCAAACAGCGTGGTCGCAGGTTTTTGCTGTGAAAACGGCGGCGCTTCGCGGTGTATTGACCAGCGCTCACCCGTTATAGGGCCTTTTCCGTCAATAGGTCTGCCGAGGGAATCCACTACCCTGCCAAGCACGGTTTCGCCGACAGGAACGGTGATGCTGCTGCCCGTATCGACCACGCTCAAACCGCAGGAAAGCCCTTCGGTCGCTTCCAGCGCTACCGCACGAACAACGCCCGGTCCAATCTGCATGGCGACTTCCATATGTACTTCACGTTCGCCCTCTGTGAACAAAAGCGCATGGATGTGCGGCTCTTTGCCTACCTCAAAACGCACGTCCATAACGGGACCGGCTACTTTAACGACTATGCCTTTATTGCGTTGATCCGACATACATTCACCTATTTTCCCTGAAGGTCGGCGATCCGCCGACGATTTCAGACAATTCGTTGGTTATATTGAGCTGACGCATGCCGTTATACTTCACGGTCAGCGTTTGAATCATCTCATCCGCGCTGTTGGTGGCATTTTCCATGGCCGTCATGCGCGCGGAATTCTCGCTTGCGCTGGCATGTACAAGCGCTCCGTAAACATAACCGACCAAAAGCTGCGGCACAAGAGCGCTCATAACAGCAAAGGGCGACGGATCGTAGACAACTTCATAATTTTCCGTCGACGGCTCTTTGCAATCATCAAAAAACGAAAAGGGTCTTACGGGCAAAAGCACTGTGTCTAACGGCTTGCGATGAAACGCATTATAAAAGCGGGTATAGACCACATGGAACTCCTCTATCTCGCCCGCATCGTAAAGCGCGGTTATCTCCGAAACGAACCTTCGCGCCTGCTGGACACTCGGTGCGTCCGTCATATGCACAAACCTTGTATCCACTTCAAAGCCATGCTTTGTAAGGGTATTTGCAGCCATATCGCCTACTGCGAATATCTTCTTCACGTTTCCGGACTTAAAGCTATTCTCCGCAAGGGATAATATGTCGTTGTTATAGCTGCCCGCAAGCCCCTTGTAACCTGCAATCACAAGATAGGCGGTATTGGGCGGCGAAAGCCTTGGTTCGCGCTCCCTCATGCGCCTTTCTACATATGGGTGCTTGGGCATATCACTGCTGTGCGTAAGTATATCACGCATGGTTTCAGCTGCACGTACGTAATATGCACGGTTTTGGTCGATACGCTTCACAGCGCGGCGCATACGCGACGCGGAAATCAGATACATTGCGTTGGTGATTTGCCGCGTCTGCTTAACGCTTCTTATATGGTATTTGATATCGGTGATGGCAGGCATATTTACACCGCCTTAAAGCCCTTGGCATATTCCTCGATGGCGGCGGTCAAGGTGCTTTGCATATCGTCTGTGAAAGCGCCTGTTTCCTCAAGCTCCGTAAGCTCCTTGGAGCAAACGGTGCGAAGCCGTGAGAGAAGACCCGCGTTGAAGTCGCGAATGCTTTTGAGCGGTACTTCGCTTTGATAATCGCCCATGGCTGCCATAAGCAAAACCACCTGCTCGGACATCTTGTAGGGGCTAGATTGCGGCTGCTTGAGCGTTTCTTGCAAACGCGCACCTTTATCGATGACCTTTTTTGTGGTAGGATCGATATCCGCACCGAACTGGGAGAAAATAATGAGCTCCCTATACTGCGCAAGCGTGAGACGAAGCTTCCCCGATACCTTACGCATGGCTTTTTTCTGTGCCGAGCCGCCCACGCGCGAAACCGAAAGGCCGATGTTTACAGCGGGACGCACGCCCGCATGAAACAACTCCTGTTCAAGATAAATTTGCCCGTCGGTGATGGAAATTACATTGGTGGGGATGTAAGCGGATATATCGTTCGCCATTGTTTCCACGATGGGAAGTGCAGTGAGCGAACCGCCGCCCAAATTAGCGCTTAAATGCGCGGAACGTTCAAGAAGTCTGCTGTGCAGATAAAACACATCTCCGGGATATGCCTCGCGTCCCGGCGGGCGCTTGAGAAGCAGTGACATAGCTCTATATGCAACCGCGTGCTTGCTCAAATCGTCGTAGACGATGAGCACGTCTCTTCCCTTTTCCATGAAGCTTTCCGCGATGCTGCAGCCTGCATAAGGTGCAATATACTGCATAGCAGCACAGTCGCTCGCGGTGGCTGAAACGACAACCGTATAATCCATGGCGCCATGCTTGGTAAGTGTTTCATGAAGCCTTGAAACCGTGGATACCTTTTGACCGATTGCCACGTATACGCAGACAACGTTTTTGCCCTTTTGATTTATGATGGTATCGAGCGCTATCGTGCTCTTGCCGGTCTGGCGGTCGCCGATGATGAGTTCGCGCTGTCCCTTACCTATTGGGATGACGCTGTCGATCGCCAAAATGCCGGTCTGCAAAGGCTCGTTTACCTTCTGCCTGTCGATGATGGAAGGAGAAGGGCGTTCCACCGGTAAAAACTGTTTGGCTCGTAATGGCCTTCCGTCAAGCGGAATACCCAGGGGGTTTATAACGCGCCCCAAAAGCTCGTCGCCCACGGGGATTTCCACCACCCTGCCCGTACCGCGCACACGAGACTCGACCTGCACTTCGTTGATGCCGTTTAACAAAACCGCACCGATTCCATCCAGTTCAAGATCCATCGCCATGCCGTAAACATCGTTATCGAGCGCTACGAGCTCACCGTAATGGCAGCGCGTTAAGCCCTGTACCTTCACTACACCGTCTCCTGCATAGGCTACGGTGCCGTATTCGTATACAACAGACTTTTTCTCGTAGTTTTCAAGCCGTTCTTTGAGATAAGCGCCAATCTCCTTGGCGTTTATGCTAAGATCCTGCATGTGCTTACTCCTACTCCTTATCGAGCATATAACGGCTCATTTCTTTTAACTGCACCGCTATACTCGAGTCGTAGACCCTGCCGTCCACCATCGCCAAAAAGCCCCCTATGAGGCTCTCGTCGCGCTTAACTTCAAACGTGACAGGCTGTCCCAAAAGGCGCGTAAAATGCTCCGTGACCTTATCGATCTCGGGCTTATCAAACGGGCCGGCTATTAAAAGTTTTCCATTCAACGCCATATTCAGCCCACCTTGCTGAAGTATTCGTCAATAAGACGCGCATTGTCCGAAGCGCTTACCTCGCGTGCGAGAATCTTAGACGCTAGCTCCAGCGAAATGCCGGCAGCCTCACCGCGAACACCTGAAAGTGCCTCAGCACGCTCCGCTTGTGCGCGCTCGCGCGCCTCAGCAAGAATCTGCCTTGCCTGCTCCTGCGCTTCGCGGATGATTTGCTGTGCGTTCTTTTCTGCATCGATGCGGCTTTGCTCCATAAGCTTTCCGGCTTCGGTGCGCGAATCGCTCAAAAGCACCTCATACTGTTGCTTTTCACCCTTAGCGGCTTCGAGCGCTGCATTGGCCTCATCCTGCTGCTTTTGTATCCTGTCCCGACGCGCATTCATGAAATTCTTCACAGGCTTATACAAAATGGCACGCAGAATGATAAACAGCACGACGAGGTTGAGTATGTACTGTGCGAAGTCCAGCAATTTAAATTCCATGGAACACCTCCCGAACGCGTTTTACGCGCCCATCGTGAAAATGATCATTAGCGCGGTAACAAAGCCGTAAATTGCGGTCGATTCCGTGAGAGCAAGCCCCAGGATGAGAATTGAGTTAATTTTGCCGGCCGCTTCGGGCTGACGTGCGGTGGATTCGCTTGCCTTGCCTGTTGCGATACCCATTCCGATACCCGCGCCTACGCCGGTAAACACGGCTAAAGCCGCGCCGATTGCCACAAGACCAGTATCCATTGTTTCTACCTCCAGATAATTTCTGTTTATTTTATGTTTTATAACTTACGCTTTTATTTTGCGGCCTGCGCTTCGTGGTGTCCCTCTTCGGTTTCGGCAGCCTCGCCGATGAACGTCAAAGAGAGTGTGATGAAAATGAACGCCTGTATCAACGGGTGAAACGCATTGAAGTATAGGCCTGCAACAGCCGGAATACCTACACCAAACGAGCCTAATGCCATGTAAAGAAGATGCATAACCACCATACCACCGAGCATGTTGCCAAAAAGACGACATGCAAGCGAAACGGGGATGGCAATATCGGTAAGGAGCTTAAACGGTGCAACGATAGGTGTAGGCCTTGTATACTGTTTGAGCCTTCCGCCGACGCCGTTTCTCTTGACGCCGAAATAGTTGATAAGAATAAATGTGCAAAGCGCCATAGAGCCTGTGACTGTCAGATCGGCAACAGGCGGACGGAAGCTAAACAGCTCTACACACGCGCTTGCAACAAGGAGAATAGCGAGCGTGAAGAAGTAGGCGTTGAGGTTATCATTCTCGAGGCCCGACTTTTCCTTCACATAGCCGTCGATGGCTTCCACCATCGTTTCAAGCACGTTTTGGACGCCCTTGGGGCTGTCGCTAAACTTCGGCACGGCAAAGATGCGGATAAAAACAGCCACAAGTATGATGACAAGCGAAATACATACGCTTATCACGATGGACAAATTTAGATCCAGCCCGAATAGCATCACACGGTCAGAGGAAAGTGAAACATGCAAACCCTCACCGGAAGGCTCTCTCAAAAGACCGAAAAAAAGGCCGCTAGCAAGCCAAAGCGCCAAAATGCCGAGATTGCGGAAACCCGAGCGCTTTTTCTTTATGGCTTTATAGCGCTCGTCCTCTTTTGAAACAGGCTCAATTTTGCGCCATTTGATGATAAAAAACACGCCGAGCGCAACGCATACGGCGATTGCCGCAATGCGCAGTAAATCACTCATGATCGACATTTCCTCCCTTGTCGTTTTCCTGCGTTTGTTTTAAATTTTGCTCCTGCCGTCTAAGCTTCGCGTTGTTTCTCGCAAAAATAACCACGGACCCGATCACGAGTACACCCGAAATGCCTAGCCCGCAGTATAAAATGTCCTCACGGAAGAAAAGGATTACGGCTGCAAAAGCCGCGATAAGCAGCGCAACCTTTGCGAGTACGAGAAGTCCGGTCGAACCCGTTGCACCGGCCCCGGAGACCGCACGCACGACGCGTGCAAGCAAATAAAGCTCCGCAGCGCCGCAAATAACACCTATGATCGCACCCGCCATTCCGCTCCTCCTATAAATCGAGCCTTTTTTCCCATACATGTATTACTATCGGATGAATCGCGCTTTAAGACAAGCGTCGTTTTCACGTTTTGTAAATTCTTGTATTATTGAACCACAATTCACCTGCAAAATGCAAGCGGTTCCGCCTGTTTTCATGCCGCTTTTTAACGATTTATAAAAAAATTGCCGCGCGTAAGCCGCGCGGCGTGTATGAGGGCAAAAAATATCGTTTGTTTTAGGCAACGCACATTTCCAGGCAGTTCATAATATCTCGCACACTTAAGATCTCGTTCTCCTCCTCGATAATCACATCGAATTCCTCTTCTACATTGAGCAGCAATTCCGTCATGTCCAATGTTCCGATGTTCAATTGCGCCGCTGTTGATTCCGGTGTGATGAGCTCCACGGGAATACCTGTTGTCTCATGGATAATCGCGCGTATCCGTTCAAAACTGTCCATGCATAATTCCTCCGATAAAACCCTTATATTTAAAATAATGCCAAATGCCATGCGTTCATGACATCCTTGAGTGTATTCGTTTACGGTATGAAAGTCAATACATACCACATACATCAACTAAGTATGGTGTATCACATGGACATCGTGTACAATATATGGAAGATATGTGAGGTGAGTTTTGTTGTCCGGTAAACGCCGCTCCACCAAAGGAAAAGGCCAACTCACGGCTGCTCTTGCTGTGATTGTATTCTTATTCGTTCTGTTTATCATCTATCGCTATACATCTGCAGATGTGCCTGCTTCGGATTTTTTTCCGACTCCAACTCCTATCGTACCTGTTTCGCAGCAGCCTATCCATACACAAAATGGCGAAATGGACGTGTACATGCTCGACATCGGCCAGGGGGATTGCTTCTTTTTGCGCGCCCCCAGTGGTAAAACGATGCTCGTAGACGCAGGTGAAGCCGGCGAGTTTGACACGATCGATGCATTTTTGAAATCACAAAGCGTCACTAAACTCGATGTTGTAGTAGCCACGCATCCGCACAGCGACCATATCGGCGCGATGTACAAGGTGATCAACGCTTATGAGATAGGCGTGTTTTATATGCCGGATGTTGCGCATACCTCCTCCACGTTTGAAAAGATGTTGAGTGCGCTTGAAGAACATGACGTATTGGTAAAGCGTGCGTATGCAAGCGGAGAATCCTATCTGCCCTGGAGCGATGAAATTACGGTTCGTATCCTCTCCCCGCTCAAAGACGGTATATACGATGAGGAATCGCTTAATGATTGGAGCGTTGTGCTGCACGTTTCCTTTGGCAATTCTTCTATTCTGTTTACTGGTGACGCTGAGGAACCTGTGGAAGAACAAATGCTCTCAGCCTACGATGCGTCCGTTTTACGTGCGACGGTGCTCAAAGCACCCCATCACGGCTCAAGCACCTCCGGCTCGGAGGCGTTTTTAGACGCGGTAAATCCGAAAATTGCACTAATCTCCTGCGAACTCGATAACGAATACGGGCACCCTCACGAAGAAACGCTGAAACGCTATGCCGCACGCGGTATCACTGCATACCGCACGGATAAAAGCGGCACGGTCCATTTAACATTTACAGCGGAAGGGATAGAAGCGAAAACGGAGAAGTAAGCACGAAAAAGAACTCCGCGCAAAGTTAAAAGGCCTCCACTATATCAAAGTGGAGGCCTTATGGTGTATTCGGGTTGATCACAAATTCAAACCCTATGCTTACAGCATGAAGCCAAGTGTATCCTTCTACCTATTCTTAACCTCAATCTCCGCCACATGCCATATCTCCGAAGCGTACTGCTTTACAGCGCGGTCGCTTGAAAATTTGCCTGCGTTCACTGTATTCAAAAGGCACTTACGGCCAAACGCAACGCTGTCACGGTATTCGCGGTTTGCCTTGAGTTTTGTATCCACATACGGCAGAAAATCGAGCAAAATAAAGTAATGATCGGGCGCATGCCAGCTCGCACCGTCAAGTAGCGCAGTATAAAGCTCCTCAAAGCTGCCTGTGCCGCCATCTGAGAACGTACCGTTAATAAGCGTATCCAAAACCCTACGAATACGCGGCTCCCGCTCATAGAGGTCCCGAGGGCGGTAGCTTCCCTTTAAGCGGGCAATGTCCTCCACCGTGGCACCGAAGATATAGTTGTTTTCAACACCCGATTGCTCCACAATCTCTATGTTAGCGCCATCATAGGTGCCAAGCGTCACCGTGCCGTTTAACATGAACTTCATGTTGCCCGTGCCGCTCGCCTCGGTACCCGCGGGTGATATCTGCTCGGAGACATCCGCCGCAGGTATAATATACTCGGCATACGAGCAGTTGTAGTTTTGCACAAACACCACGCGAAGCTTATCCTTCATGTCAGGATCGGCGTTGATAAGCTTTGCTGCCTCGTTGATATACTTGATTATGCCTTTGGCGCGTATATAGCCGGGTGCAGCCTTTGCGCCGAATATAAAAGCTGTCGGCGTAAAGTCATGAAGTGTGCCGTCCTTTAGCGAAAAGTAGATATCCAAAATAGAAAACGCATTCAAAAGCTGGCGCTTGTACTCATGCATGCGTTTTACCTGCACGTCGAACAAAAAGGAGGGCGGTAAAGTTACACCTTCCTTTTCCTTTATGACGGCAGAGAGCTGCTTTTTCTTAAGATGCTTTATCTCGTTAAAACGGCGCACCGCAAACTCATCGATATGCTCAGAAAACCTCGAAATCTCATTTAAATCGGTCAAAAAGCCATCGCCGATTTTATCCGAAAGAAAGCTTGTGAGCTCGCTGTTGCATAACCCTAGCCAACGGCGCTGCGTGATGCCGTTTGTAACGTTTTTAAAGCGCTCGGGGTACACCGCATACCAATCGGCAAATACGTCATTCTTGAGGATTTCCGTATGAATTTGCGCTACACCATTCACATAGGTGGCAACGTAGCATGTAAGCCTCGCCATATGCACGCGGCCGTTTTCGATGATGCGCATGCGCTCAATTCGGTCTGAAGCAATGCCGCGTTCTTTAAGTTCTGTTAAAAGCGCTTCATCGATCTTCATGAGTATGCAGCCGATCTCTGGGATAACGCTGCAGAATAGCTTCATATCCCACTTTTCAAGCGCCTCGCCCATGATGGTGTGGTTGGTATAGTTGAAGGTATCCTTAGTAATACTAAGCGCCGCCTCAAAGTCCATGCCCTCTTTCATGAGAAGCCTGATAAGCTCAGGGATAGATACGGCGGGATGCGTGTCGTTAAGTTGAATAGCGCAATGTGCCGCAAATGCGGAAAAATCCCGACCGCGTACGCGCACATAGCGGCGTATAATATCCTGCAAGGATGCACTCGATAAAAAGTATTGCTGTTTGAGTCTTAATTTTTTACCCGCATCGGTACTGTCGTTGGGATAGAGCACACGGGTGATATCCTCCACGGAATTCTTTTCCTCGATAGCGCGCGCATATTCCTGGTCGTTGAAGAGCGCAAAATCGAACTCCTCCATGGGCTCGCTCTGCCAAAGGCGAAGCGTGCCGATGTTTTTGGTTTTATAACCGATGATGGGCATATCATAAGGTACCGCAAGCACCTTTTGATCGGCGAACTCGATGGTGATTGTTTTATCGTCGCGCCGCCTGCTCCAAGGGTCTCCGAAGCGCTGCCAGTCATCAGCCTTCTCTACCTGAAAGCCATTTGCGAAATGTTGTTTGAAAAGGCCAAACTTATAGCGAAGCCCGTAACCTTCAAGCGGTATGTTCATAGTCGCTGCGCTATCCAAATAACAGGCTGCAAGGCGACCAAGACCACCATTGCCGAGCGCATCGTCCTCAATATCCTCCATGGTACTAAGGTCTGCTCCACGCGCGCGGAACAACTCGCGTATCTCGTCGATGACACCGAGGCAATACAGGTTGTTAAATACCATGCGCCCCATCAGATATTCCGCGGAAAAATAATATGCGCGTCGAACGCGTTCATGCGCACGCCGGCTCTCGCGCCAATCGTTCGCTATTTCAAGCATCACGGCCTCGCCAAGCGCATTATGAAGCTGGACGGTGCTTGCCTCATGAAGTTCAAGCTGGTAATGCGCCTTGAGCTCCTCCTCCATGCGCCGCATAATGGCGTTGCTGCTAATCATGTATCGATCTCCGTTCCTTTAATTCGGTAATTTCCGAACTGCATTTTATCATATGGACATAATATGCGCAAATCCGTTTTTATCCGTGTCCTTTTTCGCTCGACTGGGATTTGCCCCATATGATATAGTATTCACGAAATCAATTCTTTAAAAAGCCGTCGGGAGGCGTTTTTCACATGAGCGAAAAAACGAGCGCCATCGATTTTTCAAGAGCCTTTCAGGCTTTAGAGCATACTTATTCCATTTGTATGCAGAGAACCCTCAGCAAGTACGGGCTGTACCCGGGCCAGCCTCAGCTTTTATTCGCCGTGCGAGGCCTCAACCGCCCAACACAAAACGAGCTTGCTGCGTCGCTTAATATCAGCAAAGCTTCGGTGGGCGTTTCGCTTCGGAGACTTGAAAATGCAGGTTTTATCAAACGCATACGCGACAAAGAGGATTCCCGCTGTATACGCATTTTGCTCACCAAAAAAGGTGAGGAATATGCCCGCTGGTGCGACATTGATTTTGAAATGATATTTACGACCATGCTCGAGGGGCTTTCTTTTGAGCAAAGGGAAAGCACCCTTTCGCAGATGAGGCGCATGGATCACAATCTCAGCGAATTGAAAATCCGTTTGGAAAAATAGAATTGCAGAGGTTTTACTACTATGCTGCAATATAAAAGACACATCATCAATGTAATCTTGGCTGTAATACTTCTGATCATGGTTGGTTGCGCTGTTAAGAGTTATCCGGTAACCGATGATATTTCAGACGATGTGAAGGAAGCTTTTTTAACGATTTACGGCACCTACAATTACGAAGGCCGCTTTGAGGCGTTGCTTAAAAACGTTGAAGATGTGGTAACAGATGAAAAGCTACGGGCTGCGCAGGAGGAATATTATTCTTGCGTACGCGATTATGTAAACGATGAGTTCTATTTAAAAATGATTGCCAACAACGAAATCCGAACTTATGAGAAATATGCTTACGAAAACGGCTTCACCTACCGTACCGATTCATTCGAATTTGAAGAATATTCTAAAAATACCGACAGTACCACTTTTAGTTTTATTGCGCATATCATCCTTACCGATGCCGACAAAGTCGAAACAAGAGGTACCGTAAAAGGGCAAATCTCCATAGGCGATAATGATGGTTTAATTTCGAACTTCTATCTGTCACCGACAGGATTCCTGGCTGACAAGTAACAGTAATACTGCAAGTAAATAGCTTTTCTTTCTGTCTGCACCTTTATACCCCTACTCCAAGCTCACCGCATAGATCTTTTTCCATGATTCTCCGAACAGCCTCCATGTCCTTATTTTGGCCGAGTGCATACATGAGCTTCGTGACGGCCGCTTCGGTTGTCATATCCGAAGCGGAAATGACGCCTGCCTCACGCAGCGCATGGCTTACCGCGTAAAGATCGGGTGTACTTGCCTCGTATAAGCATTGCGAGGTAAGCACCACCGGTATGCCGCTTTTTACGAGTTTTTTGATGCTCTCTGCATGATCGCGTCGGAAGTTATGCACACCACCAAGGCCGAATGCCTCAACAGCCGCGCCCTTCACATCGCAGTTTAAAAGCATATCTAAAAGCGCCGGGCTTGCGCCCGGGATGAGCTTCACAAGAGCAACCCGTTCGTCTATACCGTCAAAAAAATGAAATTCCCCGCGCGGTCTGTGCGGATAAAGCTCTACATATCCGCCGTTCACAACCGTGCCGATATACGGATAATTGATGGATTCAAACGCGTTCACGGAAACGGTGCGTGTTTTTACCGCGCGGCAGCCAAGTATGAGCGCACCATCAAAGCAAACGTACACGCCGCCTGCCATGGCTCGCGCAGCAATAAGCGCATCCCGAAGGTTCTTTCGGCCATCCGAATCAGGGTAGATAATAGGCTGCTGTGCGCCTGTGAGAACCACCGGAATGGGTACATTTAATAGCATGAAACTGAGCATGGATGAGGTATATGCCATAGTATCCGTACCGTGCGTAATGATGACACCCTTATAACCTTCCACCACGCTTTTATTTACCTCTTGGGCTATAATGCGCCATTCCTCGGGTTGGATATTGGAGCTGTCCATATTGAAAAGGTCTACGCAGTCCACATCATCGTAGGAAATCATGGTATGCTCTAGAAGTTGACTTCCCGTAAGCGCAGGCATAAGCCCGGTTTCGCCGGGTATGCAAGCGATGGTGCCGCCGGTGGAGATAAGCTTAATTTGCTTCATGCCGCTCGCTCCTTTTCTTAGGGGGAGTTAAACCCCTTACCTTAACGTATTGTCCCCTTGACCGCCTGCTCTAAACGCAGCAGTGCATCTTGAAGTGCAACTTTCGGCAGCGCAAGATTGATGCGCTCAAACCCGCTGCCGCCTGTGCCGAAATGTTGGCCAATCTCAAGCGCTAGATGCGCTTTATTTACCATCAGTTGCTCAAGTTCCTTGTCGTCAAGACCAAGGCTTCGCATATCCACCCATGCCAAGTAGGTACCCTGTGCTGCAGTAAGCTTCAGCATAGGAAGGCGTTCCTGCAAAAACGACTCCAGTTGATTGAAGTTTTTTTCAATATTCCCCAGCAACGCATTCAACCATGCATCGCACTCGGTATACGCTGCGATGGTGGCCACACGCGCAAAATACGGTATTAGATTGGGCGATTCACGTCTGATTACCCGTTCAAATGTATCGCGATGTGTCTTATCCGCTACAAAGATATTGGAGCAGGAAAGCCCTGCAAGGTTGAAGGTCTTGCTGACGGCTGTGCACACCATGCAATTATCGGCCATTTCAGGAAGCGTTGCAAACACCGTATGCTTTTTGCCGTGATGGACAATATCCGCATGTATCTCGTCTGCAACAACAAACACGCCATACTTAAGGCATATCTCGCCAAGCTGCGTGAGCTCCTCAGCTGTCCATACGCGTCCGACGGGATTATGTGGGCTGCATAGAATCAATAGCTTTGGTGATTTTTCCTTGCACAGCTTTTCGAGTCCTTGAAAATCCATCTCGTAATGGCCATTCTTGCATAAAAGCGGGTTTTCAAGAAGCGTTCTAAAGTTATCGCGCACGGCAAAGCGAAACGGAGGATAAACCGGTGGCTGTATCACCACCCCGTCGCCGACTTGTGTGAATGCGCGCACGGCCATACCGAGCGCCGTTACAACACCCGCAGTATTGAACATACTTTCTCGGTCAGGCGAGTAAGAAAAGCGCTTTTCCATCCATAATTTCACGGCGGCAAAATACGCGTCATCCACATGGGTATAGCCATAAATACCGTGCTCTGCGGCCTTCTCTACGGCTGCTTGAATGGCCGGAGCTACCTTATACTCCATATCCGCAATGGTGAGAGGTATACTTCCGGCTTTCTTCACAGCTTCCGGTGCAATATCGTGTTTGATCGCGCCCGTGTTTGTACGGTCGATGACGGTTTGAAAATCGTAATGCATGATGGTGCCTCATTTTATATGATTTGCTGAACGGCTTAATTATAGTATAGTTTTTAGGATGATGAAAGTATATTCTCTTTGCTGCGTCCTTGCGCCGTTTAGGAGCTGTGCTTTATAATACATGGTACATACTGTCTCATTTATGCAATCAAAAACATTTCGGAGGTATTTCATGAAGCTTAATTACAAGCGCACGCTACTCGTAGGTCTTGGTTTTTTTTCCATCTGCGCATTTTGGCAGATGTATGATGCCATCGTGCCGTTAATCCTTCGCGATACCTTCCATCTTGGCGACACGCTAGCCGGTTTTATCATGTCGCTCGATAACATACTAGCCATCTTCATGCTCCCCCTGTTCGGAGCGTTTTCCGACAAGGCAGGCAGGCGCATGCCGTTTATCATTGTAGGTACGGCTGCAGCGGTGATATTTACGGTGCTTTTGCCTATCACAGTAGCACAAAGCTCGCTTCTCATGTTTTTTGTGTGCCTTGGCATGATGCTTATTTCCATGGGCACCTACCGCTCCCCCGCCGTGGCTATGATGCCCGACGTAACACCCAAGCCTCTGCGCAGTAAGGCAAACGCAATCATCAACCTCATGGGTACGCTTGGCGGCGTATATACGCTTATTGCTGTGAAGTTACTTGTTAAAAACACCTCCGACGGTATACCGCCCGACTATGAGGCATTGTTTATAGCCGTCGCAGGGCTTATGGTTGTAGCGGTAATTTTCCTTGTGCTCACCATCAACGAAAAGAAGCTCGTTGGTGAGATGCGCGCCATCAATTACGGCGTCGATCCGAAAGACGAACCGCAGCAAGCGGATACCGCCGAAAAGCTTCCTCCGGACATGCTCAAAAGTCTTCTTTTAATTTTGTTCTCGATTTTATTCTGGTTCATGGGCTATAACGCCGTGACGACCGCCTTCACAAAGTACGCCACGCAGGTATGGCAGCAGGATGTAGGCCAGGCATCCACCTGTTTGATGATCGCAACCGTAGGTGCCGTGGTTGCCTATTTGCCGATAGGTTTTCTTGCCACCAAGGTCGGCCGTAAAAAGACCATTTTGTTCGGCGTCGTGCTGTTAACAGCATGCTTTGCACTTGGCGGGATTGTTGCAGAAAAATTCAACCCCGGGCTTTACTTCATGTTTGCACTCGTAGGTGCTGCATGGGCGGCCATCAACGTGAACAGCTACCCTATGGTTGTGGAGATAAGCCGCTTCGGTAACATCGGTAAATACACAGGCTATTACTACCTGTTCTCCATGGCAGCGCAGATTGTTACTCCCACGCTTTCGGGCTATCTGCTTGAGCATGTGGGTTACCACACATTGTTCCCCTATGCGGCGGTCATGGTGGCGTTGTCATTTTTCACAATGCTTCTCACCCGCCACGGCGACAGCAAACCCATAAAGTTACAATCTAAGCTTGAGGCATTTGATACACCAGACGGCGATTGAGCATCTTTTGTAAAGAAGGAGAGAAGAGTATGAACGAAACCTTAAGCGTTATTGAAAAGCGGTATTCCTGCCGCGATTTCAAGCCCGAAAGAATACCCGAAGAAGCCTTACAGGCAATCGCCAAAGCTGCAGTGCAGTCGCCGAGCGGAATGAACCGTCAAGAATGGCGTGTGATTGTTATTAAGGATAAGAAACTTATCGAGGAAATGGACGCAGTCGGTATGTCTGCTATCGCGAAGTGGGAGGATAAATCCGCTTATCAAAGGATGATGGACCGCGGAGGCAGCCCTTTCTACGGTGCAACGGCCATGGTTGTATTTGCCATATCCTCAGAGGATCCACCTCTTATAGATTGCGGCATACTATGTCAAAGCGTAGCGCTTGCAGCAACCTCACTTGGGATTGCAAACGTCATCTGCGGCATGGCGCGCGTTGTATTAGATGGTACGCGCGGTGAAGAGTTTAGAAAGCGTCTAAAATTCCCCGAAGGTTATCAGTTCGGCTGCTCGGTGCTTCTGGGGTATGCAAACACAGAGAAAGCCCCGCATAAGCCGGACATGGATAAGATTATCGTAATCGAATAGACGGAAACTATTGAGGGTATCGGTATGCTTGGAGTCGGTTGGCTGAACTTTTTCAGCATTCTCTTGGGCATTGTTGCATGGGCACTACCGCTTGTAAGCCTTTTTAAACGCATTCGATCAAGCGGTTTCGCGGGCGTTGCTTTTTGCGCCTTAAGTTTATGCGCTTGTTCCGGTTCTCTCTATTTGCAGCTTCTTGCCATAGATAGGCGCATGACGCTTTCCGACATTGCCGGGCTAAAGGATACGTTCCCTGCGGTATTGGCCGCTTGCACCATACTCCTTACGATAACCGCCGCACTTAATTTAATCGCACTTATCGTGCATCTGGTTAAAAGAAAACAAGCATAAACACAGAAGGGGCGGGATTTTCATCCCGCCCTGTGCATACTGTAAAAGCCAAGGGATTGTCGAGGGGCGTACCCCTTGACTGTCTTCCGGCTTCGGCGGCATGTACGCGTCCGGTAAAGCCGGAGCCTCTTGGGCCAAGGCCCATGGCCTTGCGTGCCGAAACGGATGAAAGCCGTAGGCTTTCGTACCTTTCACGCTTTACCGCCCGGAAATGTGAAGCATTTTAGGTAAAGCGTGTAACCTCAAAAAAGTGGCGCAGGTCACTTTTTTGAAACGAAGTTTATTTCCCCAAAAGTTCAAGCGCCACGTCGGGGTAATTTGTAATGATGGCGTTGATGTTGGCGTCGATAAGCTCGCGCATGGCGTCTTTATCGTTTACCGTCCACGCGTTTACATCAACCCCTGCCTTACGGCAGCCCGAGATGAGCCCCTCTGCTTTGAGCGCAACGAGGTAATGTGGGTGGATGGCCTCTGCCTTTAGATGATTGGCATACACCCACGGGTCCACAAGGCCGTTGCTGTAAAGAAGGCCGATCTTGCAGCTTGGGTCCACCTCGCGAAGCTTCATAAGTACATAGTGGTTAAAAGAGGAGTAAATAATCCTTCCCTGCATACCCATTTCGCGCTCAAGCTCTATAAGCTTATTCCAAATGCCGTAGTAGATCACTATGTCGCATTTTACTTCTACATTAATGGTAACGTTCGTGTTTTTAACAAGCCCGTACACCTCGCGAAGCGTAGGTATGCGTGCGTTTTTAAACTTCTCGTTACCGTTTGAAAAATCCAGCTTTTTAAGTTCCTGACAGGTCATATCTACAACCCGACCTTTGCCGTTGGACGTGCGGTCCAGCGTTTCGTCGTGAATTACCATAAGCTTCCCGTCCGAACTCTCGTGCACATCGAGTTCGATGCCGTCCACGCCCATTTCAAGCGCCATCTTAAATGCGGGAATGGTGTTTTCAGGCGCATATGCGCTCGCTCCCCTGTGCGCCCATATTTTGGTTGCCATGTGCGGTACCTCTCTTCCCTATTCGGTTATTAGCCATTATAGCATGGAAATAAATGTATATGCAAACAGGTGTAGATTATCACAATCAGTTTCCGCACTCCACAGATATCTCGTTAAATACCGAAAGCAAATCAGAAACCTTGTACCGACTTTTCTCCTCATAACCAGTGTCGATAACACATTGCCCCTTGTCCATCATCACAAGCCTGTTGCCGTACTCCGCCGCAAAGCGGAGATTATGGGTCACCATGATAGCCGTAACGCCCTTATCACGTACAACCTTATCGGTAAGCTCCATGACGGTATCTGCACTCTTTGGGTCCAATGCGGCGGTGTGCTCATCAAGAACCAGCAATTGTATGGGGGTCATGGTTGCAATAAGTAATGCCAATGCCTGACGCTGTCCGCCCGACAAAACCCCCACAGGCAGCTTAAGCTTATCCTCAAGCCCCATACCCAATATCTGAAGCTTTGAGCGGTACTCGTCCTGAAGTTTACGGTTTACACCCGGCGTAAGACCGTAGCGCTTTCCCTTGTTATCGGCCAAGGCCATATTCTCTAAAATAGTGAGCGAGGGACAGGTACCCCTAGCCGGATCCTGAAATACACGACCTATAAGCCGCGCACGCCTGTGTTCCGGCATCGAGGTAACCTCTTGTTCCCCTAAAAATATCCTGCCTGCGTCAATTGATAGAGAGCCGCAGATTATGTTGAGGATTGTGGTTTTACCGGATCCGTTTGACCCTACCACAGAGATAAACTGCCCCTCGCAGATGGTAAAGTTAAAGTCGCTAAAGAGTACGGACTCGTTCACAGAGCCGTGGTTAAATACTTTTTTTATTTGCTCCAGCCGTATAAGCGGCTTTTGTTCAGCGCTCCGGTACATCAATAACACCCCCCTTTTTTGACAGGCGGTTGGACAAAAGCGCCACCACAAGCAGCACCGCCATCAAGAGCTTAAGGTAATTGGTAGGCAATCGAAGCTGCATGGCTATCGTGAGGCACGTCTGGTAGAGAACCGCACCAAACACCGCCATGGTGGTGGCTTTCATAAACCGCACCCTGCGAAAGAGATTGGCGCCTATGATAACCGAAGCTAAAGCCAGCACCACCATGCCAACCCCCGAGCCTGAGGAGGCGCTCTCAGCCTGCTGCGCGTAAATACTGCCCGAAAGCGCGGTACAGCCGTTGCCGATGGCGAGACCAAGTATCTTCATCCGCCCTTGGTCCTTAGCAAGGTAGGTGACATAGCGGGCATTGTCACCCGCTGCCCGAAGCAGCAGTCCTTGCTTTGTTTTTAGGAACCAATCAAGGAGAAGCTTTACGATAAAGGCGATTAGGACAACCATTAATACCACCCGGTGTTTGTAAATAGCTGCCGGCAGAAGCGTCACAGGCCCTGCGTTAAAGATGGTGGGCATGTTGTAAAAGGGCAAAATGGAAGAGCCGCCCGTTGCCACCAAATTTACCGTTATAAGGGCGGTCATCATAACAATACCGGAGAGTAGATCTGTAATTTTAAGCTTAACGTGCAATAACCCCGTTACCGACCCGGCAGCAGCCCCGCATATAAATGCGGCTATGCAGGCTATATAGGGGTTAACACCGGCGGTAATAAGCGCAGCCGTAACACAAGCTCCCAAGGGAAATGTGCCGTCTACCGACAAATCCGGAAAATCCAATATTTTATAGGTGATGTAAACACCCATGGCCATAATGCCATAGATACAGCCCGTTTGCAGAATATTCTCGGCAAGGCCGAAAAACTGGTTCATTGTTCATTCTCCTTGTTCACCATTGGTTAGTCGTCAATATTTCGTGCAGCAGCGTAGGCTTCCGGAATGGCAATACCATACTTTTCTAAGCTTTTTGCGGAGTAGACAGGTTCGGAATCGGTAATCACCGCTACGGGCATGGCCTTTACATCGGCCTTACCGGAGAGTATTTCTGCCGCCATTTGCCCTGTTTTAATACCCAGAGCCACATAATCCAAGCTCTCGGAGGCAACACAGCCGTTTTTAACCTGCTCAATCTCGGAGCCGAATACGGGAATGCCCGCTCCGTCGGCGGCATGGAGCAGCACGGAAAGGTTATTGACCACGTTGTTGTCGGTAAAGTTATTGATGCAGTCTACACCCATGCTGACAAGGCTTGCTGCACCTGTTGCCACCTCGTTGGGTCCGGTTATGCCCTGCTCTACCACCGTAAATCCGTAGTCCGGGGCAAGCTCGCGAAAAACTCTCAAATTTGAAACGGAGTTAGGCTCGCCAGTGGTGTAGAGTATGCCGATTGTTTTAGCTTCGGGCAAAAATGCGCGTATCATTTGGATTTGCCCTTCTAAATTAAGAGCATCCGATGTGCCTGTTGCACCGCTTCCGGGGTTCTCCATACTGTCAACAAGTTTGGCGGCCACCGGATCGCTCACAGCTGAAAAAACCACAGGAATGCCGCCTTCCTTTGCGGCAGCGTATGCGCTCATGGCGGCCGGAGTGGCGATGCCTACAAGCATGTCATAACCGGAAATGGCCATATTTTTAGCCATTGTGTCGCTGTTGTTCATTTCGCCCTGCGCATTTTGAAAGTCGATTATGATGTTTTGCCCGTCCACATAGCCGCCCGAAGCCAGGCCCTCTATAAAGCCCTCGTAGCAATTATCTAAGGACGGGTGCGGGGCATACTGGATGACACCTATTTTGAGGGGCTCCCCAGTGGCGGGAGAAGAGCTGCATCCGATCAGGCTAAAAGCCAAAGCTGCAGTAAGGATCAGGGAAATCAGCATCTTTAAAGTGTTCTTCATGTGGTTTTTCCTCCAAATAAAATTTAGGCGGCAGATGGGCAAAAGGGTAATAAAAAAACGCTATCATCCCATACATGGGACAAAAGCGCCTTGCTTCTGCGATACCACCCAAATTGACGTCAACGACGTCCGCTCGCTTCACGCGCCATCACGCGTGCCCTGTGGGTAACGGGTGGGAGCCCGTCGGCATCTACTTGGATTACTCCGTTCAAACCGCCCTCAAAAGTCCATTCACCGGCCGCTTCAGACCCCGTTTCCACCATCAGGGGCTCTCTTTGCCTCGGCATTGCAGGCTACTTCTCTTTTTCAAAGGTTTATAATTATTCGATTTTAATGCAGTATACGCATGGAAGCGAAAGTTGTCAACCTTTTTTTGCGATTTACATGTTCTACATAAAAAAAGCATTTTTGCAAATAGATAACGTATGGGTATTTGGGAAATTCTTGCCGCTTACTTCTTAGGCGGTGCACTGTATGTAATCATAGAGCTTCTATACCGTAAAAGAAGCCATTTTTCCATGTTCTTAGCAGGTGGTGCGGCGTTTTTATTACTGCATGCGCTTTTTACGGGCTATACGCTGCCGTTTTTTGTAAAGTTGATTTTAGGTGCTGTACTCATCACGGCAGTAGAGTTTATTGCTGGTTACATCGTCAACATAAAAATGAAGCGCGGCGTGTGGGATTATTCCGGCGCGCGCTTCAACCTTTACGGGCAAATATGTTTAAAGTTCAGCCTTTTATGGGCAGTGCTCACATTGCCTGTTATGATTTTAAGCCAAATGCTTGCAATCGTATTTTAGCCGTTTACTCGATTTCAAGCATCACGGGGCAGTGATCGCTCCCAAATACTTCCGGGAAAATCGCGCTTTCCTTCACTCGGCATGCAATGCTTTCACTCACAACGAAATAGTCGATACGCCAGCCAACATTCTTTTCGCGGGCATTTCCCATGTAGCTCCACCATGAATAGGCATCCTTGCGATCGGGATAGAGGTATCGGAAGCTGTCCACAAAGCCGCTCTTGAGAAGAACCGTAAACTTCTCGCGTTCTTCATCAGTAAAGCCTGCGTTGCCGCGGTTGGATTTGGCGTTTTTAATATCTATCTCCTGATGCGCAACGTTAAGGTCACCGCACAGTATCACGGGCTTTTTCTCGTTGAGGTTTAAAAGATATTCGCGAAATGCGTCTTCCCACTCCATTCGATAAGGAAGCCGTGTTAGCTCGCGCTGGGCGTTTGGCGTATATACGTTGACGAAGTAGTATTCTTCAAATTCGAGCGTAATCACGCGGCCTTCTCCAAAAAAGTAAGGCTCGCCTTCCTCCGGAAAATCAAATGCAACGCTTAAAGGCTTTATGCGTGTATAGACCGCCGTGCCTGAATACCCCTTTTTAATGGCACTGTTAAAATAGCTTTCATACCCTTCAAACGAAAGGTCGATTTGATCGGGCTGCAATTTAGTTTCCTGAATCGCAACAATATCCGCGTCGGCCTCTATAAAAAAATCCGAAAACCCTTTCGCGACACAGGCGCGAAGCCCGTTTACATTCCATGATACGAATTTCACAGTATACCCCCTTCCTCCTGCTTTATAGATAGAACGTGTTACCCCCAATAAACTCGCGCATAATGGACGTGGGCGGTATTTCATTTTCCACATCCGCGTCGAGGAAGTAATTCAAAAACTTCACGATTTCGCGCGACCTGGCGTAATGCGGACTTTCGGGTGCCATGGCCGTCAAAAGCGGATACACATATTTTTTAAGCACCGCAATCTCATATACGAGCGTGGTGTTAAAAAACGCATCGCCGTTTTCCTGGAACGGAAATATCCATGTTTCCTCACCGCGCCGCACGCTTGGCCACATGGAAAGCGTTTGCTCCATAGGGGAGTTGCGGGTACTGTAATCACGTACAAGGCGCCTTAGAAGCCGCACGTCGGTGGTTCGAATGCGGTTATGGTCGTCTAAGTTTAGTGTGGTGAGCGCACTCACAT
>JAEWZS010000040.1 GCA_023458355.1 Bacillota bacterium | reverse complement strand
GGTCTCGCCCGCGCGCACTTTTAGGCTGAAATCATCGAGCACCGTTTCGCCTTCCTTGTAGGAAAACGACACATGTTCGAACTCGATATCACCCTTGAGCTCCTCCCAGTTTTCACGCTTGGGATGGAAGTTGTCACCATACTTGGCGATAACCTCGTCGCTGTCCATGATCTCACAAGGTGTGTCGATGAGTGTTATGACGCGCTCCGCGCTCGCCTGCGCGCTCTGCATTTCCGCAAGTATACCCGCTAGCTGCTGAATGGGCTCAAAGAAGTTCATCGTATAGGAGATGAACGCGCTGAGCGTACCAAATGTCAGCCCCATGAACATCACCTCAAAGCCGCCGCGCTCGAGCGCGAGTCCGGTGCCGATCGACCCTAAGAACATCACAATCGGCAAGAAGATGGCGCTTAAGGTAACCGCTTTGATGGAAGCGTGCCGCATCTCGCCCGTGAGTGCTACGAACTCGCCGGTGTTCGCCTGCTCGCGAACAAGGGTTTTGCTCGTCATGGCACCCATGATGCCCTCGTTAAACGAACCTGTGATGCGCGAATTTGTTTTGCGCACCACGCGCTGGTATTTGAGAATGAGCCGCTGGAATACGATGGAGATCACGATGAGCGGCGGAATTACCACAAGAACCAGCAGTGCCAGCTTGAAGTTTAGTATGAACAGCGTGATCATAACGCCTACCACATACGTGACTGCCCAAAATACATCCACCATACTCCACGCTATCATTTCGCTGAGCCTCGATATATCGCTCACCATGCGCGCCATGAGATAACCCACGGCCGTCTTGTCGTAGAAGGAGAATGACAGCTCCTGCAGCTTCTTAAAAGCCTGCTGACGGATATCGAATGCTACGTTCATCTCAAGCTTGCCCGCATAGCGGATGAAGCCCGTGATGCATAATGTCTGGAGTGCAAGTAAAGTTACATACACGATTGCAAACGGTACGATTCCTTCAAGCGTACTCTTTTCCACGAAGTTGTCGATGGCATAGCGGCTCATGAGCGGATACGCTATGTCCACGAGCGCCACGACAAGCAGCACTATGACGAGCTTTGTAAATACACCTTTATAATGCAGGGCGTACTTGAAAAGCCGCTTCCAAATGCTAACGTCTATCTTTTTACTGTATTGGTCAAAATCCTGCTCCTGTAAGGTGCTCATCGCGCCTCACCGCCTTCCTCCCTGAGTTCGTCCTCGAGCATGTTCTGTATTTCGGCGATACGCCTGTACAGCCCCTCCTCTTTTAGAAGAGCCTCATGCGTACCCTGCTGCACAAGCTTACCGTGCTCGAGCACGAGTATGTTGTCCGCCTCGCACAGCGTGGTAATACGGTGCGAGATGATAAATGTAGTGGTACTTTCGCGCCGGTGCCTTAAGGCCGTGCGAATGGCAGCGTCGGTTTCGGTATCGACAGCGCTCATCGAATCGTCGAAGATGATGATGGGCGCTTTTTGCATGAGCATCCGCGCGATGGCTACGCGTTGTTTCTGACCGCCTGAAAGCGTTACACCGCGCTCGCCTACCATGGTCTCATAGCCGTTGTCAAATTTCTCAATTACGTCGTGCACAGCCGCTATGCGGGCGCTCTCATGTACTTCCGCTTCGCTTGAGGCAGGGTCCGCAATGCGAATGTTCTCGAGGATTGTGCGCGAGTAGAGGAACGGTTCCTGCAAAACGATGCCGATGTTCTTCCTCAAGTGCCCGCTCGCGATGTCGTTAATGTTCACGCCGTCCACCAGTATCTCACCCTTCGTGCAGGTATATAGACGCTGAAGAAGCTGTACGAGGCTCGTTTTACCACTTCCGGTGGAGCCGAGTATAGCCACCGTCTGTCCGGGCTTCGCAGTAAAGGAAATATCCTTGAGCACGTCGTCGTAGGTATCGTAGCCGAAGCAAACATTTTTGAACGCAATCTCGCCCCTAATAGGTGAAGTAAGCGCTGCTCCGGGCTCCTTTTCCGTTTCCTGGTCAAATATCTCACCAAGCCTGCCAAGAGAAACAGTGGCTTTTCCAAGATCTGCAAGCACGCGGCCAAGCTGACGTACCGGCCAAGTGAGCATCGCTGTGAAGGACGAGAAGATCAAGAGCGTACCGAGCGTCATCCCATCGGTGACGCAAAAGTAGATACCCGCGAAGAGCGAAAGCCCGATCTGCAAATAGCCAAACGCATCGGTCGAGCCCCAGTATATCGCCAAGAGCCTTATGAGCTTATAGGTTTTCTCGCGAAAATCCATGTTGATTTCAGTGAATTTCTCCACCTCGCTGTGTTGCTGCCCAAATGCCCGTACTACGCGAACACCGGTCAGGTTTTCCTGAATGGTGGCGCTTAGCTTCCCCTCCGCCTCGTCCGAAGCCGTAAAATACTTGCGAACATAACGGAAATAGACGAAAGACACCACGGTCAGAAACGGCATAAGCACCACCGAAATGGCAGCCATACGCACATCGAGCGAAAACATGACAACACAAGCAAGCGTCACCATCACGAGCGTACGAAGTATTTCAAGAAGCTGCTGCGATATGAAACGACGTATCGTTTCCACATCCGAGGTGCAGCGCTGCACGAGATCGCCCGTTGACACATGCTTGTAATAATCGTAGGGAACGGACTGCAAGTGCCAGTAAAGCTTGTCACGAAGCGTTTTGGCGATACCTTCGCTCGCAATGGCCGTGTAATAGCGGCGGCCAAAGGTAGCAAGCCCGTTTATAAGTGTGAATAGCACGAGTGCTAACGCGCAGATGTACAGGTTGTTCCTTAAAAATTCTCTTCCGCCATTGCTTTCCACAAAGTTCATGATGAATACGGGCAGGTTTGCTTCCTCGCTGCCGATTACATAGTCCACCGTAAAGCTGACAAGTATCGGGCCGCAGTAGGATGCGGCGATGGCCACCACGAGTAATACCGAAGCCAACACAAGTCCCCAGTTGTTGCCCTTCATCATCAGCCTTACGACCTTCCAATCGACAGGCTTATTTTCTTGCTTGTTGTTAGAACCTTCCAAGTTCTCTCACCTCCAAATTGCCATACAGGATAAAATAAAACGACCATGGAACGCGTCCATGGTCGTTACGAATAACCTCAACAAAGAATGTTAACGCTTTTCGTATACAGGCCGTGTGACATTCGTTCCCGACGGGGCCAAAAAGGACATACCTCCCCCAATCCCGACACGGGTAAGGGCTTTGATCTCAAAAACGCGGTTTTTCATGTTCACGGCCTCCTTTCTGCTTTATCTTCGGCTGCATAGCCAAAAACAATTATAACGGTACTGCCATAATAATGCAATAGGTTTTTAACAATCTAATGGGAGAAAATGATTATATATTATTTTTTACACAGGTAGAGCTTTAAAAGTTTCAGGGTGTTCTTTACGCCATCCACATGCGAGCGCTCGTAGCCATGTGAAGCGTACACGCCCGCACCTATTAGTGCGTGGCGCACATCCGCACCCGCGCTAAGCGCGGCACCGGCATCCGAACCGTAAGAGGGATAGATATCTACGGCATAATCGAGTTGATTTTCTTTGGCGATACGGATGAGCGCGGTGGTGGTTTCATAATCGTAGGGGCCACTGGAATCCTTCGCGCAGATGCTCACCTGATGTTCATCGCACGCAAGCCCTTCACCCACGCAGCCCATATCCACGCACAAAACCTCCTCGATGTCCTCGGGGAAGCCTGAGGAGCAGCCATGCCCTACCTCTTCGTAGACGCTGAAAAACAAATCGATTCTGCGGTCAAGCTTGCAATTGTTTTCTTTCACATGCTTTGCCAACCCGAGTAAAATGGCGGCGCTGAGCTTATCATCCAGGAAACGGCTTTTGATGTAGCCGCTTTCCGTTATAATAGTGCGCGGATCGAAACAAACATAATCGCCCGTTGCTATACCCAGGTTTTTTACATCCTCTACTGATTTCACACGCTCGTCGAGCACAAGCTGCATGCCTTTAAAATCCCGCTTCTGATCGGCATATTCTGTATTGACGTGTGCGGAGGGATCGTTCATCTGCATGCATCCGGTGTAGGTTTTGCCAAAACGCGTAATGACCACAGCGTTTTCCGTTTCCACGTTATTGGCCTGCAATCCTCCAACCCTTGTAAGGCGAAGCCTGCCGTTCCCCTTCACCTCCGCCACCATTCCTCCAAGCGTATCGAGGTGTGCGCTTACGAGCACGGGGTTGCCTTCCCCACCAACGGTGCAGATCACGCAGCCTTTGTTGGTGAGCCTTGGTGAAAAACCGAGGCGTGTAAGCTCGCCTATTACATAGCGCGCAGCTTCGATGGTGTAGCCCGTGGGGCTCGGAATAGCGGTCAAATTTTTGAGTTGACTTAAAATGTACTCCATAATACCCTCCGAATCATTTTACAATATAGAAGTGAGCGTATGAATTGTGGACGCGATACCGCCCGCAAGAAGGATCACATAAATGGCTTTACGAAAGCCACCGTTGTCGATTTTTTTATGGAGCAGCATTCCAATAAAAAGGCCGCCCAATGCAAACGGCAACGCTTTTGCTGCATTAATCCAGACTTGATTTGTGTATACATCAAGGAATACCACGCGAAGCGGAATCGCCACCGCATTTACTGCAAGCCACATAGCGCTCATGGTGGCTCGAAACTCGCCCTTGTCACGCATACGCTCGGAAGCGTACAGCGTTATGAGTGCGCCTCCCGTGGAAAACATTCCCTGCAGCGCTGCACCGCCTATGAGCGCTGCGATCTGCACAGGTTTTGAAAGCGACCTGGGCTCCTTCTTTTTCACAAAGCCGAAATAACAGTAATACGTTCCTACGAGCATAATAACGCAGCCGAGCACCAGCTTAAGTACAGCTTGGTAACGGCTCAACGCCCCAAAAGCCAATATACCCAAAGGCAGAAGCGGTACGACAAGGAGCGTAATCTTTACAAATTCTTTCCAGTTGATCTTTTTGAGCTGCGTAAAGGTTAATACGATAGACACAACAAACGCATTGGCTCCTAGTATAGCAATGCCTTCACCCACATCCATCGCTATAGCAAGAAACGGCAAAGCGATCGCAGTGGACCCAAATCCCGCAAAACCCTCGACGATCTCAGAAAGTAATAAAACGACAAAATACCAGCGCATTTCGCACGACCTTTCGGTTATCCATTATACTGTAACCGAAAGGAAAATGACAGCGATAAATTACTTTACACTACCGGGAACCGCAACTCCGCCTTAAACAGGTCTCCGTCTGCGCTTAAACTCAGGCTCCCGTGCTGCAGCTCCGTAAGGCTTTTTGCGATGGATAGCCCGAGGCCGCTCCCCTCGCTTGCGCGGGAGGCATCGCCGCGCGTGAAGCGTTCCGTAAGCTCGTCAAGCGGCGCGTTTAAGGGTTCACGCGAAATGTTCTTAATCGTGATCAACACCTTATCACCCGCGTTTTGCGCCTCGCAGTAAACGCGCGTAGACGGGAGAGAATACTTTACGACATTGCTCAAAAGGTTGTCGAGCACACGCCACAAAAGCCTGCCGTCCGCCAGGATATTCTTAAGCCCATCCTGTGCTTTCACCTGCGGGGTGAGCGCTGCAACTGCAAACCTTTCGGAATACTCGGCCATGCTTTGATGCATGAGCTCAGCGGCGTCTGTGGGCTCAAGCGTCGCAAGAAGCGCACCGCTCGACGCTTTGGAGGCCTCTACAACATCTGTAGTAAGCTTTTTAAGTTTTTGCGCCTGCCGCGCTAAGACATCGAGGTACTCCTTAGCATTTTCACCTTCGGGCTCTTTTAGCAAAAGGTCTATATAGTTGATAATAGAGGTGAGCGGCGTTTTAAGATCGTGCGATACGTTGGTGATAAGGTCGGTCTTCATGCGCTCGCTTTTCATGCGCGCTTCAACCACGCGGTTCATCCCGCTTGCGATGCTGTTGAGGTTTTCCGCGTGCTTTTTTAGCGTAGGAAGCATATATTTTGTATCAATATGATCTTCAACATGCCCCTTTGCAAGCGCTAAAGCCCCTTTTTCGAGACGGCGAAGCTGCAATGCGACCATACATACGGCGGCAAATCCCGCTATCAACAGCAACAAAAACGGCACCGGGGTGTATGGGTTGTAAAAGAGAGAACGAAATACAAACAACTGAACTACTTGGAGTGCGAAATAGATGAGCACAGCCCTCCACAAAACGCCCGCATTTCTATATAAGGCATACACACAACGCCCTATAAATTTCATACAGCGCCATAGGAAAACCAAAACGAAGGTTATGATATTATTGCTCCAAAATGTACCCGTTTTAACGCGCGAAGCAAACGTCATACAAAGCATGAGTGCGATAAGGGTTGCGGCTACAAGAACAGCTCCCACAGGCAATAGCACATAGCTTTCAAAAACTTCAAAAAGCCATCGCAGGAGAAAGAATAGCCCCGCCCACGCAAGCAACGAAAGCGCCGCGAGGAAGTCGAACGGAACGCGGTCGAGCCTCGAAGGTACAACCTCCTCGTGCCCCTCGCGCCTGCCTGATGCGCACATCAAAAACACAAACAGAGCGATACCCATAACGATTAGCGCAATCAAGATTGCGTACAGCGCACCTTCCGAGCCCCTAAACCGTACCACCGTTTCAGCGAGCCATGGTGCAAAAGAGATATGGCCATTCTGTTCGGATAGGTTCAACAGCGCCAGCAAAAAAAGGCAGGCCGCCTCACCAAGCACCATGGCTGTAAACAACCCCACCGCCAAGGCTTTCACATAAAAACGGTTCGTGAGCTTCGTTTTCATTTAACTTTCCCCTCCATTTTATAGCCGTGACCCCATACC
>JAEWZS010000039.1 GCA_023458355.1 Bacillota bacterium | reverse complement strand
GGAAAGCGTGTCAGCGTTGCGGCGCCGGGCACAGGCGTAGCGGTGCCTACGTCGAGCACCGGCAACACAGCGATGGCATGATTTCCGGCACACTAAACCGCAAGGAATCGATTCCCCTTACCTTATGCAGATGCATGTATGGCAAACGATCCAAATCGATTATTCGCCACTTCCCGTTCGTACCAAATCCTTAATGACCTCACCCGCGATAATAAGGCCTGCCACGGAGGGCACAAACGCATTGCTGCCGGGCACCTGACGGCGCTCTGTACATTTTCTTTGCGTGCCGGGGGGGCATATGCAATGCGCACGGCAGCTAATGGACATATCATCAATAGGCACCATAGCCGGCTCCTTGGAATAGACGACCTTCAAACTTTTTATACCCCGTTTTTTAAGCTCTCGGCGCATCACGCGCGCCAGCGGGCAAACGGAGGTTTTGTAAATATCCGCAACCTCAAAGGCTGTAGGGTCAAGTTTATTGCCGGCGCCCATAGAGCTTATTATGGGTACTCCGAATAGATTTGCCTGTAGAACGAGTTCAATTTTGCCCGTCACGGTATCTATTGCGTCCACAACATAATCATATTGTGAAAAGTCGAATTGACCCGCCGTTTCCGGCATATAAAATGTTTTATACGTGTTTACCGTTGCATTCGGGTTGATTTCCAGTATCCGCGCCTTGGCTACATCTACCTTATATTCTCCTACTGTTTTCCTTGTAGCATATATCTGCCGGTTGATATTTGTGAGGCATACCTTGTCGTCATCGATAAGATCAAGCGTCCCTACGCCGCTTCTGACAAGCGCTTCCACGGTAAAACCGCCTACCCCGCCAATTCCAAATACCGCAACGCGGGCATGAGACAGGGTTTCCATACCCTGTTTGCCCAACAGCAGCTCCGTTCTTGAAAATTGGTTCAACATAGTTTTCCGCACCTCGACCCTGCAAAAAAACTTAAGCTTTTTCGGTCGGGTAATCGTATCATGGTAAATCCGCGTTTGTCAACCGGCCATAAAACGGTAAGCATAACATAAGCTTGTTTTAGACCCGCAAATCGTTCTCGCACCTTGCCATATTCAAAAAAAATATGTATGATATATTGTGCAGGATACCTATTTTCGCCGATCGGAGCAAGGGATAACAACATGAAAAAACAAATCGACGCAATCGCCGCACGGTCCCGCCATTCGTGGTATTTTTACGATTTCGGCAACTCCGCTTACGCGTCGGTGGTACTGCTTGCGGTATACTCCGCTTACTTCAAAAACAACGTTGTGGGCGGTGCGGAAGGTACGCGGCTTTGGGGTATATCAGTCGGTATCGCTGCCATAATCGTGGCGGTGATGTCTCCCATATTCGGCGCAATTGCGGACTTCACCAAATCAAAAAAGAAATTCCTTATGGTTTTCACAGGCATCGCGGTGGTTTTTACAGCGCTTTTGTTCTTTGTACGAAAAGGCGATGTATTTACCGGCATGCTGTTTTTTATACTGGCGGAAATCGGCTATCGTGCATCGCAGGTGTTTTATGACGCACTTTTAACAGATGTCTCCTCTCCGGAATCAATCGGTTCAGTTTCTGGCAAAGGCTGGGCAGTGGGCATGCTTGGCGGCATAGCGGCACTTTTAATCGTGCTTGTGCCCATACAACTTATCGGTAACGAAGTAATCCCCTATGCGTTTTTAATAACCGCAGTGTTTTACCTGGCATCAGCACTCCCCACATTCTTATTTGTAAAGCAAAAGAGTGAGGCCGAACAATTACCTGCCGGGAAAAACGTCGTAAGGCACGCATTTACCAAACTTCATGAAACTTTCCGCTCCGTAAAGAGTTACAAGGAATTTCTCAAATACACGTTCGCATTTTTGATCTATAACGACGGCATCATGATGCTGATGGACTTTGCCGCCATCATCGGTGCGACGATTTTCGGCATGAAGCAGACAGAGCTTATTGTATTTGTCATGATCATACAGCTCTCGGGTGCTGCAGGCGCGCTGCTGTTCGGCAAGATTGCCGACAAAAAGAACAGCAGGGACTCCATCCTCATTTCCCTTATAATATTGATGCTTTCCGTAACGAGCCTGTTCTTCACCACGAATATCATACTGTTTTACGTAATCGGCTTTATTGCGGGCTTCTCGCTATCCGGCGCACAGGCCGTCAGCCGCTCGATGGTGAGCCAGCTTGCACCGGAAAACAAAGCAACCGAGTTCTACGGCTTTCTATCAGTGGCCGGCAGAACCTCCACATTTGTTGGCCCGCTGGTATTCAGCACGCTTTCGTACCGCATGCACAACTGGTATTCTAACCATGGGGTTGAATCAACACTAGCCGAGCAGTACGGTCTTTATTGGGCCATCGGCTCTATCATTTTCTTCCTCGTGGTAGGTACGCTTCTATTGCTCCTCGTGAAGCGCATCAATAAGAATAAGCAAGCGGCTTAAGAAATTGTAGTATTACTTAAGGGCATCCCGGTGGGATGCCCTTATTCCTTATACAATGTTTTTATTTAACTTCGACCAAATACTTCTTAATCAACTGCACAGGATGATACGCGTTTTTTGCGGTTCTTAAGCCTTCGTCGCCCATATCCTCCTCGCGGTTGATAAACTGTATACTTTCATCCGCAAACTTCAGTGCGAATTGGTTGACGAGCATTTGGTACGCCCCTGCAACAGAGCGGTCAGCTTTTTCCACGTGGACGAACAGCGTATCATCCACGATTTCGCCCAATGAAAAACCTGCGATTTTACTTCCTACGCGGAGTACACCGCCGAGCATTTTGTAGCTTTCCAAGTTTTCGAGCACCTCTTGCGTCATGCGGTTTTCTTCCAAGGCGCTCTCAGAAGGCTTTGCTTCGTTTCGCTCCTCCATATAGGCGTTAAAGAAGGTTTTTATGCCGTCAATGTCTTTTCTATCAATCGCATCATATGACCATTCGTCGTAGGTGCGCAGGAATTTGTTAATCTGGTTTCTTTGCCCGCTGAACTTTTTCCCTTTGAGCGTTGTCAAATCCGACGCAAGATAGAAATAATCAAAAAAGTTTACCTGTTCTCTGATCTCAACGTTATAGCCTATGGAGTTGCCGAGCTTTTCAAAATGATGCACATAGCTTTCAGGTATGGTACAAAACCTACAAGGCTTGTTCTGCTGCTTTAAATGAGATATAAGCCTTATAAGTGCCCCATCCACGTCGTCGCAGATCGGGAGATTGTTGTAATAATCGCCATCGGCGGTAAGAAGCCTGGAATAGAGTACGTCATTTTCTACAAAATACTCCATTTGAAAATAGTCTCGCCACATGAAAATACCGCCTACGGTATAGTCGCATGTGTTAAACTTCATTTTTTTTAAATAGGGTCGGAATGTTTCGATATCTTTGAGCTGCACACGTGTAAAGTCCATAAAACCTTTCCTTTCCACCAATTATTATACACGAGGCATAGCTTTTTTCAATGCATAATACCGGTTGCTTTTTATAATAGAAAAGGCCACCGGGAATTTCTCCCGGACGGCCTTATGAATACGTTTTTGTTACTCCTCAACTAGGCCAGTGGGTCGTCGCAAGACCCTTGCCCTTCAACCCGCGCCTAAATCTACGCCCGCTCTAAAAGCTCTGTTACGAGCTTACTTGCGCGCTCGGCTGTGCGTACTTCGTCGACACCGGTTAGGTTACCATCTCTCGATACGACACGACCGTTGACGATTACATATTTGGCAGGGCGATAATAACCCACCGTACCAAGGTAGTTGGCAGGGTCAAATGTTGCACCGACAGAATCGACTTTTGTTACGTCAATCATAAACAAGTCGGCCGCTTTGCCTTTTTCAAGGCTTCCGATGTCGTTTCGCCCGAGTATTTTTGCACCGCCGCGCGTTGCAATCTTTAATAAATCATAGCCTGTGGGGGCTTTTTCGCTGTAAGTAAGACGGTGCATAAGATATGCCGCGCGCAGCTCCGCCATGAGGTTACTACAATCGTTACTGGCACTTCCATCCACGGCAAGCCCAAGCGGGATGTTCAATTTCAGCATATCGCTTACACGGCACACGCCTGAGGCGAGCTTCATATTGGATACAGGGCAGTGTGCAACACCCGTTTGCGTCTTTGCTAGAAGCGAAAGCTCCTCATCATTGAAATGGATACCATGCGCGTACCAAACATCACTTCCGACAAAGGCGCAATGCGCCATATACGCAAGAGGACGCATCTTAAGCGTTTGCAAACAGAACTCCGTTTCATCCTCTGTTTCGCCCAAATGGGTATGCAGCCTTACGCCTAAAGACCTTGCAAGCTTTGCGGATTCCTTTAATAAGTCCGTACTGACGCTAAAGGGCGAGCAAGGCGCAAAGCCTATGTTACGCATGGAAAATTTGCTTGAGTCGTGGAATTCCTCCGCGGCGCGGCGGCTTGCGTTTAAAATGGTATCCACATCCTGTACAAGGTCGTCAGGGGGAAGGCCTCCTGCACTTCGACCGAGCGACATACTGCCGCGTGTCGCAAAAAGCCTAATGCCGAGCGCTTCCGCCGCTTCAAACTGGCGCGCCAAAAAACCCTCCGATTGTTTGGGAAACACATAATGGTGATCCATACAGGTGGTGCAGCCGTATTTTAAAAGCTCTCCCATGCCGACAAGCGAGCTATAATACACTGAGTCATCATTAAGGCCGCGCCAAATCTCGTAGAGTGCACGAAGCCAATCAAACAGTTCGAGGTTTTGTACCTGCTTGAGGTTCCTTGTAAATGTCTGGTACAGGTGATGGTGCGTGTTCACAAGCCCGGGGTACACAAATGTACCTTTAGCATCAATGGTTTCATCCGCTGTAAAAGGCCCAACGCCTATAAATTCTATAACGTTATCCTTTATAAGGATACTCGCATTTTTAAGTATTTGGTCCTTCTCGTCCACCGTGACGATAGCGTCCGCGTTTTTGATAAGTAAGGTGCTCAAACTGTTTCCTCCTAATCGGTATGCTGTTAGAGCGACGCGATATTTTTCGTTTCTCCGCATCCTCCCTCATTATTAAGTGTAGCAGGAGTTTTAGCTTTTGCAAGCTTTTTGGGGTTTACAGGGAGGGTGCACGTTTATGGAAAAAGAGCTTCCTAAATGCTATAATCCTAATAGGAATTATACAGCCGCGCATTGTGACAAACGCTAAGGATGGGAGTTTTTGAATGAAAAACGCACCCGACAAAAAGAGCGTGCTTTTTTTAAACCTTGCGGTGATGCTGTTTGGACTTTCGGGTGTGATCGCGAAATTTATAAGCGCCTCTCCCGTTACCATCACCTTCTCCCGCGCACTCTTATCGAGCTTTTTGCTTTTCTGTGTAATGCTGATAAAACGGGAGGGCTTTAGGCTAACGCTACGAAAAGACGCACTGCAGCTTGTGCTTTCCGGGGTTCTTCTCGCTTTACATTGGACGGCTTTTTTTCAGTCTATAAAGACAGCATCGGTCGCCATAGGTACCATCACCTTTTCAACATTCCCGTTGTTTCTTATTGTTCTCGAGCCGTTACTTTTTCATGAGCGGTTTCGCGCGCATAACCTTGTTTATGCAGCTGTATTGCTATGCGGTGTGCTCATAACCGTGCCCGAGTTCTCCCTGTCAAACCAAACAACTGCGGGTATCTTGTGGGGAATGGCGGGAAGCTTTACCTATGCGTTGCTGGTCCTTATTAACAGGGATTTATCCGCTCGGTATTCCGGCATAAAAATATGTATGTATGAGCAGGCTGTTGCAGCCGCCGTACTTTTGCCCGCGGTAGCATGGGCAAAGGAACGGATAGGGGCTACAGACATAGCCGGAATTATTAGCATCGGCGCACTATGCACCGCACTTGGATTTTCGCTATTTGTGACCGCGCAAAAAAAGGTTAGCGCACAGACAGCGGGTATCATTTCAGGTATGGAAACGGTATACGGCATTCTTTTTGCTTTTCTCTTTCTCAGCGCTTCACCTTCCGTGCGGGAAATCGTTGGCGGGACCATCATTTTAGGCGTTGCGGCGGTTTCATCGCGGAAGCAGGGAGATACCCTAAGCGCTGAAACCGAAGATTCGCAAATGCTAAAGCTGGTTTCAGAACAGGTATCAAATGCGGTACAGTCGGTATTACATAAAAACGTCATAGGCACGTATTTAACAGGTTCGGCGGTTTTAGGGGACTGGCACTACGGAAAGTCCGACCTTGATCTTATCGTTTTGCTACATGACGTTATAGCAAAAAGGGATAGAGTCGCACTTCAAAAGCGAATAAACCGGCTGCAATTAAACTACGCAGGCGTGAAGTTTGAAATACAGTATATTCCCATTACAGCAGTTGGCAAATGTAAAGAAGATGCGGTTCCTATTTTAGCCTATCACGACAACAAACACAGCATGTCCTACTTTAATTTGAATCCGGTCACTTGGTATATGCTGAAAAAATACGGAGCTGTAGTATGGGGAAAACCTATCGTCGAATTGCATTTAGAAGCCCCAAGGGAAGAATTGACCGCCTATGTTTGTGAGAATGTCAACGCCTATTGGGCAATGTGGGCAGCTTCTGCATCAAAGCCATTTTCAAGAAAGAGTATTCTTTCATTAACAGATTGGGCTGTTGAGTGGTGTGTATGCGGCATTTCCCGCATGTATTATACATTGCAGGAGAAGGATATCACCTCTAAAAACGGAGCAATCGACTACATGATGCAATTAGCGCCACCCGAGCATAGTTGCATTTTACGGGAGGCGCAATCAATCAGGTTGCAAACGAAGCAGAGGTTCTTTTCGTCAAGATTTAAAAGACGAAAGAACATGTTGCAATACATGGGCTATGTAATTGAGCTTTGCCGTCAATCGCGTAAGTAAACAGCTGCACAAACCTTTATGCTTGGTTTTTCCGCTTTGACCCTCCAAGCATGCGCGCAACGCCCGGTCGGTGTACATGAATAGCGCCTTTCGGACAAAACTCCTGACAGCAAAAGCAACGGACACATTTTTTTCGGTTAATTACTGCGAGCTTCGTTTCCATTTTTATAGCATCGGCAGGGCAGACATTTTTACATTCACCGCAGCCGACGCATGCTGAATTCTTTATAAGCGGACGGCTCGCAAACAGATGCGTCGCCACAGCGTCAAACAGCTTACTTTTTACCCCCCAGCCGTTTATACTCTGCTTGGGAATCAGCTTAAAATCCGGTATTACAAACGGTTCGAGTTCACCATGGACGGTAAGCTTTTCTACACTTTCGGGAATGAGACCGCGCTCATAAGCTGCGTGAAGGGTAGGTACGTCGTCCGCGGTTAACCCTATCAGATGTGCACCGGCAAGGTCGAGCGCATGCGGGTTAAATGACGCCAAAAGAGCACCCATAAAACGCGGCGTGCCTGCTGAAGGGCCGTTGCCTTCCATGGCCATAATCCCGTCGGCAATGGAAAGGCGTGGCTTTATATACTCACAGATATCCACAAGCATGTTAGAAAACGCCTCGTGCGTTTGATAACGGTAATGGTACTCGGGCTTAATTGTTCCGGGTACTGCGCCAAACAGGTTTTTACAAGCTCCTGTATACGCCATGAGTCCGTGTGTCTTTACTTTACATAGATCAATTACCGCGTCCGCATGAAGAAGGTAATTTGTAATTTGCACTTCCTTAGCGACCACTGCCTCGGGGCATTTTATATCCGAGTAAGAAAAATCATCGTTGAGGTACGCACCTGCTTTAACCGCCAAACCCATGCCCGTACCCGAATAAACAGCGCTCAGATACGTTGCGCTAAACGGGCCGCCGGGGCTGTCGCCCACAACTACCTTTGCGCCTTTTTCTATAAGAAGCTCACAAAGCGCTGCGACCACGCTCGGATGCACCGTAGCGGCTTTTTCGGGTTTCGCACGCATGAGAAGGTTCACCTTTACGGCAATCTTCATTTTGGGCTGTAC
>JAEWZS010000038.1 GCA_023458355.1 Bacillota bacterium | reverse complement strand
CAAGATCGTATTTGACGACCATTCAAACCTTCTGAAGGAAGATTACTACAAATATGGCGTACAGGATGTGAAAGAGCCCAACCTGTTCCCCGAGATATTTGACTTCGACCAGGTACCCAAGGTAGCGTTTAATTACCGAACCGTACCCATGCGTATGCCCGAAGAGATATGGATTACCGATACCACCTTCCGCGACGGACAACAATCCCGCGCGCCGTTTACTTCCGCGCAGATACTCAGGCTATACGATCTATTACACGATTTGGGCGGCCCGCGCGGCATCATACGCCAAAGCGAGTTTTTTGTATACGGTAAACAGGATATACAAGCGCTGGAGCTTTGCATGCAGCGAGGCTACCGTTTCCCGGAAATCACCACCTGGATTCGCGCCACCGAAAAGGATTTTAACCTCGTAAAAGAGATCGGCGTGCAGGAAACGGGCATTTTAGTGAGCTGTTCGGATTACCACATTTTTAAAAAGATGAACATGACCCGCACCGAGGCCATGGAGCAGTACTTAAAAATCGTCAAGATGTCGCTTGATCGCGGCATACGTCCCCGTTGCCATTTTGAAGACATCACGCGCGCCGATTTTTACGGGTTTGTGGTACCGTTTGCCTATGCGCTTGAACAGCTCAGCGAGGAAAGTGGTATCCCCATTAAAATTCGATGCTGCGATACGATGGGCCTTGGCGTATCGTATCCCGGTGCATCGCTCCCAAGGAGTGTGCCGGGCATCATCTACGGAATGCGCCATTACGCGAGCATACCAAGCGCATTAATTGAATGGCACGGACACAACGACTTTTACAAGGCCGTGACAAACGCTGCCGCAGCGTGGCTCTACGGCGCATCGGCGGTGAACTGCTCGCTTTTGGGCATCGGCGAGCGTACCGGCAACTGCCCGCTTGAGGGAATGGTAATGGAATACTGCGCTTTACGAGGGCACAACGACGGCATGCGCCTTGACGCAATCACCGAGATTGCAGATTACTTTGCTACAGAAATAGGCTATGACATACCGCCCCAGACGCCCTTTGTCGGACGTGATTTTTGTTCCACCCGCGCGGGTATCCATGCTGATGGGCTTTTAAAGTCCGAGCAAATCTACAGCATTTTCAATACCGAAGCCATATTAAACCGCCCGTCCACAGTGGTAGTGGATGCATATAGCGGGCTTGCGGGCGTAGCGTATTGGATGAACGCAAATATTCCCTCACTTAAAAATGCGGCGGAGCCGCTTTCAAAAAAGGATTCCGCTGTGGCACGCGTGAAAGCACGGCTCGACGAGCTTTACGATGAAGGCCGCACAACCTCGATGAGCAACATTGAACTCGATGCAATCTGCCGCGAGCTCGCCCCTGAGCTGTATAACGGATAATTTTTATATCATGGCACTGCTCTGCTATGCTATAATTAGGCAAACCGAATGGACGGAGGGTGTCGCATATGGCAAAGAAGGAAACGAATTCCGAGAAGGATAGCATTCTCTGGCATGACCGCAAGCGTATTTTGGGCATGCCGATAAGCTTCACCAAGTACGAGGTGGATGAAAGCCGTTTGACCATGCGTAAGGGTTTTTTCCGCACGGAAACGGATGAACTGCTTCTCTACCGCGTGCTCGACATCAAAATGGTGCGCACGTTCGGGCAAAAGATAGTAGGCGTGGGCACGCTGAACCTGTATTGCGCAGACCAGAGCAACCGCGTGCTGGATCTGAAAAACATTAAAAAGCCGGACGCCGTGCGTAAGTTCCTAAGCCGCCTCGTGGAACAGCAACGAAACGAGAAGGGCGTAACCGGCCGCGAAATTTACGGCATAACCAACGTAAACATGCAAGACGGCGATCATCCGCATGATTTTACGGATTTTGATGGGGATGGGATTCCCGGCTAACAGCTAGGGCACAAAAGTACCCTATTGTATGATTGAACAAACCTTAACGAACTGAGGCCGCAGCATATTTTTGTGCTGCGGCCTTTAATGTGTTGACAAGCTGTATTGAATCGTGTAATATAATTTTAAGCGATTTAATTGTTGCAATTTATATGGAGGTAAACACTATGTCCGTGTACGATTACGAATATACATCCATTGAAAAACGCCCGGTAAAAATGTCCGAGTACGAGGGGCAGGTAATGCTTATCGTAAACACCGCAAGCAAATGCGGCTTTACGAAGCAGTATGAAGGGCTTGAGGAACTATATAAAACTTACAAGGACCGCGGGTTTACGGTTATCGGTTTCCCCTGCAACCAGTTTCTTAACCAGGAAAGCGGAAGCAACGAGGAGATTTCAGAGTTTTGCTCACTTCGCTACGGTGTAACCTTCCCGCTTTCGCAAAAGGTAGATGTCCGCGACGAGACTGCTATACCGCTCTATCAGTATCTAACAAGCCAAAAAGGGTTTTTAGGCCTAGGCAAGAGCGAAGAAACGAAAGAGTTCGAGCAATTCCTTAAATCGCACCATAAGGATAGCTATAACGATGATCAGATCAAATGGAACTTCACCAAGTTTTTAATTGACCGCAGCGGAAACGTGGTCGAGCGTTATGAATCCCCCGTCGAGCCTAAGGATATCGCCGCTGATATCGAAAAACTATTGTAAAATGAAAGATGTTTTAAAGCTCGAAAACCAGCTCTGCTTCCCGCTATATGCTGCCGCCAGGGAGATTGTAAACCGCTACAAGCCAATGCTTGATAAAATCGATCTTACCTATACGCAGTATATAGCGCTCATGGTGCTGTGGGAGCATAAAAGCATAAACGTAAAAGAGCTCGGGAAGCATTTATATCTCGATTCCGGCACTTTAACGCCGCTATTAAAACGGCTTGAAAGCAAGGGTTTTGTTACACGCGAGCGTTCGCGTGAGGACGAGCGCGAGGTCATCATCACCATCACCGAAGCGGGCGAAAAGCTCAGGGAAGAGGCTCTTACAATACCCGAACAAATGGGGAGCTGTATCCCATTCTCCCCTGAGGAGGCCGGTACGCTTTACACTCTTTTATATAAGCTCTTGAAGCAGACGGACGCAAATGGTTTAGAGCAATGATTAAAGACCTTACCATCGGCGACTTGATGATTGATTGTAAGGATGCCTCCCGTGCCCGTGCGTTTTATGCAAAGCTCACGGGCTGGGAGTGCATCTTAGCCTTTGATTGTCTGGCACTAAGAAGTTATAACGGGATGATTATCCTTTTTGCTGAAACGGAAATTCCGTACTCCCCTCCCGTTTGGCCGGAGGAGCCTGAAAAGCAGCAAAAGCAAATGCACTTCAATTTTCAGG
>JAEWZS010000037.1 GCA_023458355.1 Bacillota bacterium | reverse complement strand
GTACGGACTCGGTAATGCCGGTTACCACATTGGCGTCGCTGAGCTCATAAACCTCCGCGTTGAGATCGATTGCAAACGAAAGGTCCACATTGCGTCCGGAACCGGAGGCATGGGTGCAGATACAATCTGCGTTGACGATCGCTTCCGCATCGTCCGAGGCGGAAACGGGCATCTCGGCGACGAAGGGGAGATCCTCCGTAAATGCGTAGAGGCTGCCGTTTTCACTCTTATAAATAACACGGCAGAACACGAGACCTTCTACATTGAGCCGCCCGCCGTTTACGGCACTTGCTGTCACCACGGGGCGGCCTGTGCCGTAGACTACGCGGTCCGCGACCACCATGCCCTCCGGCACATTAACGGTCTCGCGCAAAATATGGCGTCCGTTTGCGTTACCGGCATAGTTTAAAAGACGCGCATGCTCATGCGTGCAGTTAAAGGGAAGGTTGGGGGAATAGGCATCGAGCGGGAGCATTACATTCGACTCCTGCTTTTCAGAAAGCTGAATGCCAAGCATCGCATCTACCGCGAGAAGGCCGAAATCCTCACCAACGGTCCTGACGTTCACCGCCGCCACATTTGCATTGCCGCTTAAATCTTTTGAGTAAGCGTCGGTATCTACGGATTGCACAAACGGGAAATTCTGCGTAATCTGCGAAAGGTTGCCTTCCTTATCGGCGCAAAGTGCGCTTACGTTGAGCGTGCCCTCCACTTCGGCGTTTGAGCCGTTGGATCGAATATCCTTCACCTGTGCTGTAGCATTGGCACTTAATACATTTTCCACGTTAGGCGCTGAGATTTCCTCGCGAAGCCGCACATTTTCATCAGCCACCTCGCGCTTTTTTCCTATCGTGAGAGGCATTTCCTTAAGCTCTAGATCCTCCACACCGCGTATGCCCCTAAGCACGCGTAGCTGTGAGCCGGATTCGACCCTGCACGCAATATCCACCATCGCATTCATGGAAAGCGCGTTGTTATTAAGGTTTACGTCGAGCGATTGCAGCTGTGCATTGGCGTTTGCCGCCATGCCTGCCTTCGCCCCCTCCACGTTTACGCTGTGGCGAAATATCGCGCTTGAGGAAAACGCGAAAACGCCGTTTGACCCTGTCAAAACAAGGCTTACGCCAACACGGCCGGAGAGCGTCACCTTGCCCTCTAACACCTCGGTCTCGGTAACCTCCACATAACCGTTGGAATCAAGCACCTCGGAAGCCGAGCGTCCCTCCGGCATGGGGATGCTCCCCTCGACAAGCGCCTGCGACACGGTGCTGCCCGTCACGCGGCTCACATCCAGATCGTTCCACATTAACTCCATGCCCGTTCTCCTCTCCGAATTCGCATAGCTTAAAATATCCGCTGCCACCCTTTGCCGGAAGTTAATGGCAAAAGGGCGAGCAAAGCCTCTTATTACTTTAAATCCATATGAGCCAAGCTATTAAAATATGAATACTTCAACCGAAGTTCAGAAAGTTACAGATTAGTAAATGACGTGCAAAATGCAGGAAAAAATGTATCTGAAACCGCAGAACGAAAGTTTATGCGGAGCGGGTTGCAATGTATATGCGACTGAATATACAAGCTTCGTATACGGTGAGTTATCCACAATACCCACAGAGTTATCCACCGGACAGGCGAATATCGGGGAAACGCAAATGTGAATAACTTGTAAATACCCCGTGGGTAACCATTATAAACATAAAGATGCCACGCAAAATTATGCGCGGCATACTGTATATGTGCATTCACAATTTGTCGAATAATGAAGCAAATGCAATTTTTATGACGTCATAACTTTCATGGATGGCATGGCACCGGGGCTTTGGGCAGGGCGGGCCCAAAGCCCCGTTTTTCACGGCGCACGACCCACAAGCAGCGCGCCGAAAGCAATATGCAGCTATCAAATCACATTTTGAATTTCGCCGCGTGCGTTCTTTTCGCGCGCGCTTTCCATAATGAGCTTATCCGCTACAAGCGCTACGAATTCACCGTTGGTGGGTTTGTCGTTTTTAGAGTAGATGTTGTAGCCGAAGAGCTGGTTGATGTTCTCAATCTTACCGCGCGTCCATGCTACTTCAATGGCATGGCGGATGGCGCGCTCCACCTTGGAGGCGGAGGTGGAAAAGCGCTTGGCAATGCCCGGATAAAGCTCTTTGGTGATGCGGTTTATAATCTCAGGCTCGAAGTACACCATACGTACGGCTTCTCTAAGGTAATGGTAGCCCTTGATATGCGCAGGGATGCCGATTACGAGGAACACCGAGGTAATTTTCTCGTCGAGCGTTTTGGGCTGCGAACTCATGGTGCACACCTGCGAGCGGTAGTTGTATGTGCTTTCCATCATATCCAGCATGCGCTTAAACAGCGTATCAGGTTCAACGGGTTTTACCATAAAGTATTTTGCACCCAAGGTACAGGCCTGCCGCACCATATCCTCATGGCGCATGGCGCTTACCACAATGGTCGCCGGCGGGTTTTCCACGAGTCCGGCTTTAAGCCGCTCCAAAAGCTCAAATCCGTCTAACCGCGACATTATGAGGTCGCAGATCAATACATCGTAGTGTCCGGAACGTAGGGCGTCGAGTGCTGCTTGACCGTCGGACACAGCGTCTACCTGCGCGACCTGTTCCTGCGCGGTGAAATAATCCCTCACCGCGGTTTGAAACTGTAGGCTCCCATCCGCCAAGAGAATACGGTATTTTGCCATTTGCAGTCCTCCTGATTCTGTTGTATTTTATAAATTGCGTAAGAATTGCGAAGGTTTTTGCGGTTTGTTATGGTATAAATTGTAACACCGCCTTTTTCGCAAAGATAGGTCAGTAAATTATGTGTTTTTGTCGTATTTTTGTCAAAGTAACGCAAAGAAAAAGGAAGCGTGTCTAACGTCAAAAAAGGACATGCAATACGGAACGGATTTTGTAACCCGGTAAGTCAAATTTTGATGGGATTATTAGAAGGAGTATGCAGAATGGAAGTGTTTTTTGAGGAAACTGTGTTTTCGCGTGCCGATAAAACGGATGCGAACGAGGTCGAAATGCTCTACAACGCCGTTCGTTTATGCGGGCGCGAAAATGGTACCACCGATTGGGATGATGATTATCCGGACCGCTCATTTATTGACGAAGATATTGCAAATAGCGCGCTATATATGCTTCGCTTTAACGGTGAACTAATTGCGGTAGTAACAATGCTTAAGGAGGACGATCTTGAGGAATGCGATGTAGCATGGACGCAAGTAAAATCGTGTGTGCTTTCACGCCTGTGCGTGAAGCCGCAGTACCAAAAACAGCATGTTGGTGAGTATATGATGCGTCTTATCACCGATGAAGCGAAAAAGGAAGGCTATTTGGCAACGCGTCACCTTGCAGCACTCGCAAACCCTGCAAGCCTGCGCCTTTATGACCGCATGGGATACAGGAAAATCGGTAAAGTATATATGTACGATACGGACTTTTACGCATACGAAAAGCTGCTGTAAAAATAGCCATGGGATTGTCAAGGGGCGCACCCCTTGACTTTGTTCCGGCTTCGACGGCATGCACGTCGAAACGGACGAAAGTCGCAGACTCTCGTACTTATCGCGTTTTACCGCCCGGAAATGTGAAGCATTTTAGGTAAAACGTGTAAACTCACAAAAGTGCTAGGGCACTTTTGTGACCTGTGTTACTTTGTCACATAACGCTGCAAGCGACATTGTTTTTTACTATAAGTGGGCTATACTATAGATAAGGAATAGCGTGCTCCGAGGCTTTCGGAGCTTGAAAGGAGAAAAACATGAATAAGCTTTATGACGGCTTAAATGAGCAAATGAATTTTGAATTGGAATCCGCCTACATCTATGCAACGATGGCTGCTTATGTAAATT